>NZ_JAVSCF010000049.1:0-29266 GCF_031932565.1 Streptomyces sp. B1866 | reverse complement strand
CGGCCGGGCACCGCGCCGGGCAGGCCCGGTGCCCGGGACCGGGGCCGAGAGCGGGACGCCGCGCCGTGCGGTGCGCCGCCGGGCAGAGCGACACCGGTCGGCGCGACGGCCGCGGCGCCGGTCGGCGACGGGCCGGTGGCCGGGCCGGAGTGGGAGCCCGGCCAGGAGCCCGGCCAGGAGCCCGGTCAGGAACCCGGTCAGGAGCAGGGGCTGGCGCTGGCGGTGGTCGCCCCGCGCGACGGCCTCGGGGCGTACGCACCGGACCCCCTGCTCAGCGAGCAGTTGCTCGCGGCCCGCATCCCGCATCTGTACGCGGGGGTCGTCGAGGGCACCGGCGTGGTGGGCCCGCTGGTGCTGCCGGGCGGCACGCCCTGTGCGGGCTGCGCCGCGGCGGGTCGGGCGGAGCGGGAGCCGGCGTGGCCGCGGATGCTGGCCCAGTGGCGGTCGGGCCGCCGCCGCTGGGCGCCGGCCTGCGACACGGCGCTGGCCGCGGTGGTGGCGGGGCTGGCCGCCGCGCACGTCCTCGGCTTCCTGGCCGGGCAGCTTCCTGCCAGCGCCGGAGCCCGGCTGGAGCTTGCCCTCCCCGCCCTGACCTGGCACGCAGAGCGCGTCCAGCCCCATCCGGAGTGCCCGTGCGGCGCTGCCGGAGCGGCGAAGGGGATATACCTCTCGGCGGAGGAGGCGTCACACGACACAATGGCCGGGTGACCGGCGTCCGCTGGATGGGCGACGGAGGTCCGGGGGGCCGTCCCCCGGGATGCTCATCTGTGGTTGGAGGAGCGCATGTCCGATCTTCCGCGCAAGGCGATCACCCGCACGGCCAAACTGGCCGCCCTGCCGCTGGGGTTCGCCGGGCGTGCCACGTGGGGGCTGGGGAAGCGGATCGGGGGCCGGCCGGCGGAGATGATCGCCAAGGAGCTCCAGCAGCGCACCGCCGAACAGATGTTCAAGGTGCTCGGCGAGCTCAAGGGCGGAGCGATGAAGCTCGGGCAGGCGCTGTCGGTCTTCGAGGCGGCCCTGCCGGAGGAGATCGCCAAGCCCTACCGGGCGGCCCTGACCAAGCTCCAGGAGGCCGCGCCCCCCATGCCGGTCCGCACCATCCACGCGGCGCTGGCGGAGCGGATCGGGCCGGACTGGCGGGAGCTGTTCACGGAGTTCGAGGAGAAGCCGGCCGCGGCCGCCTCGATAGGGCAGGTGCACCGGGCCGTGTGGCACGACGGCCGCCAGGTGGCGGTCAAGGTGCAGTATCCGGGCGCGGGTCAGGCGCTGCTGTCCGACCTGAACCAGCTGAGCCGGTTCGCCCGGGTGCTCGGTCCGCTGGTGCCCGGCCTGGAGCTGAAGCCGCTCATCGCCGAGCTGCGCAAACGGGTCGCGGAAGAGCTGGACTACAACCTGGAGGCCGAGTCCCAGCGGGCGTACGCGGCGGAGTTCGCGGACGACCCCGACATCGTGGTGCCGGAGGTGGTGCACCAGGGCCACCAGGTGCTGATCACCGAGTGGATGGAGGGGACGCCGCTGTCGGAGGTGATCGACCGCGGCACGCCGGAGGAGCGGGACCGGGCCGGGCAGCTCCTGGCGCGGTTCCTGTTCTCGGGCCCCTCCCGCACCGGCCTGCTGCACGCGGACCCGCACCCGGGCAACTTCCGGCTGCTGACCGGCCACGCGCCGGACGGTCCGCCGGAGGAGTGGAAGCTGGGCGTGCTGGACTTCGGTTCGGTCGACCGGCTGCCGGACGGGCTGCCGCCCACCATCGGCGTCGTGCTGCGGATGGCGCTGGACGGCGACGCCGAGGGCGTCTACACGCTGATGCGCGAGGAGGGGTTCGTCAAGCCGACGATCGAGCTGGACCCGGACGCGCTGCTGGACTTCCTGCTGCCCATGCTGGAGCCCGCCGAGGCGGAGGAGTTCTCCTTCGACCGGGCGTGGATCCGCAACCAGGCGGCGCGGCTGGCCGACCGCGGCTCTCCGGTCTACGAGCTGGGCAACCAGCTCAATCTGCCGCCGTCCTACCTGCTCATCCACCGGGTGACCCTGAGCACGATCGGCGTGCTGTGCCAGTTGGGCGCGACGGTCGCGCTGCGGGCCGAGTTCGAGGAGCTGCTGCCGGGGTTCGCGGCGGAGTACGAGGAGCTGGAGGAGTACGAGGAGCTGGAGGAAGGCGAATACGAGGAATACGACGACGAAGCGGACTACGAGGAGGACGGGGAGGGCGAGGAGCCCGGCGAGCCGGGGGCGGCGAAGGGCGCGGCCCGGGTGCGGGCCGCGCGGGACGCGGAGACCGCTTCCTGACACCTCTCAGCACCGGCCCGTGCCGCGGGGACGGCAGGCGCGGTGCCGCGCCGGGTCACCACAAGGACGAGTCGAGACGGCTTTCGATAGCCTGGATGTTGGCGCGGGCACAGGTGTCGCAGATGTAGCGGCGGACGCCGTTCTCGACGGAGCAGGTCCAGGTCGGCGGCGTGTCGGCGGCGGACTCGCCGCAGCGGGCGCAGGCGACGGGCTCGGTCTCCAACCGGCCTGGTTCAGGCGTCGTTCGGTCCATTCACAGACGATATCCCCGCCGGTCCCCGCCACCCGCCCAAACGCGCTGCTCCCACTCTTCAGGACTAGACCCGCCGGGTCGGCTTACTGCTCCGGTTGCCGGGTGGTGACGATGGCGGCCAGGACGCCGTTGACGTAGTCCTCGACGGCGGTCTTGTCGATGCCGAGGCCGGCCAGGACACCCGTGCCGTCCTCGCTCTCCAGCAGCGCGAGCAGGATGTGCTCGGTCCCGATGTAGTTGTGACCCAGCCTCAGGGCCTCGCGGAAGGTGAGTTCCAGGGCCTTCTGGGCCTTCGGGTCGTAGGGGATGAGGTCGGGCAGCTGCTGGGACCGGGGAGGCAGGGCCTCGGTCGCGGCCTGCCGGACGGCGTCCAGCGACACGTCCTGCGCGATGATGGCCTGCGCCGCGAGTCCGTCGGGCTCGGTCAACAGTCCGAGGATCAGGTGTTCGGGACGGATCTTGCCGTTGCCCGCGGCGTGGGCCTCGTTCTGGGCGGCCATCGCGACGTTCTTCGCCCGCACGGTGAACCGGCCGAACCCCTGGCTCGGGTCGAGGGCGGCGGGAGTGCCCGACTCCTTGGCGACGAACCGCTTCTGGGCCGCCTGCCGGGTCACGCCCATGCTCTTGCCGATCTCCGTCCAGGAGGCGCCCGAGCGCCGGGCCTGGTCCACGAAATGGCCGATCAGGTGGTCGGCCAGCTCCCCGAGGTGGTCGGCGGCCACCACCGCGTCGGCGAGCTGGTCGAGGACGTCGGGGTGGACCTTCTTGATAGCGTCGATGAGGTCGTCGAGCCGGACCGGATACGTCATGCGTGTGGGATCAACCATACGTCAACCATAGGTTGACGCCCATCGGGCGTCAACCCCGGGTTGACGATGGGTGGGTGGTCTGGGCCCGGGCCGTCCGGTTCCGGCACGGCGAGGGGCCGGCCCTTGCGGACCGGCCCCGGACGGTGATGACAGGTGCGGACGGCTGCCGTGGTCAGTGGATGACCGCGACGGCCAGTGCGCGGCGGGCGCGGAGCGTGGCACGCTCGGCCCGGCGCTGCAACCGGCGGGCGGCGGCGAGACGGACGGCCGGCCGGTGGGCCTCCGCCTCTCGGAGTCGCTCGTGCACATGGGCACGAGCCAAGGCTTCTGGGATGAGTTGCATCTGACGGTTCCTGTTCTGACGCGGCGCTCTGGCGCCGGAGGTGTCACGTGCGGGGAGATCGGAGGCCGGCGGGGTCGCCGACAGGATCTGCATCATGGGGTCGCGCGTCAGCGGACGGTCGACCGTGCCGACGGTGTTCATGCCACGACCGTGTTCTTGCGAGGGCGGCCGCGCGGCCGCTTGCGGGCCACCACGACACCCTGGACGAACAGTTCGCCGCCCCAGACGCCCCAGGGCTCGCGGCGGTCCACGGCCCCGGCGAGGCACGCCTCGCGCAGCGGGCAGGTCTGGCAGAGCGACTTGGCGTACTCGACGTCCTCCGGCGACTCGGCGAAGAAGACCTCCGGGTCGTAAGCGCGGCAGGGGACGGCGGTGCCCAGGGTCTCGATGGCCTCGTCGAGGTCGGACAGGGCGGTGTGCGCGGGCAAGGAGTTCTCCGAGGGGTCGGGCGGGATCAGGTCGGTTCCGGACGGGCTGGGTGCCTTGAATCGCACGGTTCTCAGTTCCTCGTCTCGTCGGCCCGGCTGGTGGCCGGGGTGAAAAAATTCAAAGGGCCGCGGATCCCGGTGTGGGTTCCGCGGCCCTGGAAGGTGCCGACCTGATCAGGGATCAGGCTGGATAACTCCAGGGTTCGAGCCCGCGGAGGGCCCACGTCCGAGGGTGCTGCATCCGGGATCCGGCGCTGTTGGCCGCGAAGGCATAGGCGTGTGCCTGTGCCGCCGCTACCGCAAGCGCCTGGAACGGTCGCCGCCCGAAGCGCTCTTCACGCACGCCGGGAACACCGGCACCGGGCATGCCGAGGCCCGGCGTCTCGACGCGCGGCAGACGGGTGGCGGCGACCGAGCGATCGGTCACTTTGCCGATGTTGAGAATGCTGATCACTGTCCCCGCCTCCTTTCGGCGCCTCGGAGGACTGGCCGAAGCCAGTCCACGTCTGATCGGTAGAACGTCTGCCCAGTAGAACACGGATTCGCCGGGTCCCGGAAGGGTGGCCCACGAAGCCGTCTTCGACCGTGCTTCGGAAGGCTATGTGTACGCGCTCGACGCGCGCAAACTATTTTTCCGGCGAGTCTTCGGCGGCCTCCTCCGGCGTCTCGGCGGCGGCCGACGGCGGCTCCTCACCCGCGCACAGCGCCAGCACATCGGCGCCGAACCGGGCCAGTTTCCGGCCTCCCACACCAGGGACGACGGCCAGCTCGGCAGCGGTTCCCGGCACGGCCTCGGCGATGGCCAGCAGGGTCTTGTCGGTGAAGACGCAGAAGGCGGGCTGGCGCAGCAGCTCCGCCTGCCGGGACCGCCACGCGTGCAGCCGCTCGTGCAGGGCCTCGTCCAGATCCGACGGGCAGTCCTCACACCGGCTCAGCTTCATCTCCCCCGGGTCGGTGAGCGTCCTGCCGCACACCCTGCACCGCACCGGGACCCGGCGCCGCCGCACCGGCGCCCTGTCCTCCCCGCCGCCCGGCCCGCCCGACCCGCTCCCCGGGCCCGCCCCGGGCGCGCCGCGCTCGATCCCGGCCACCAGGCCGCCCGCCCCGGCGGCGCGCGGCGACGCGGCCGAGCCGGGCCGCAGCCCGTTCAGGAACCGGCTGGGGCGGCGCGTGGCACGGCTGCCGGGCGCGCGCGCCAGAGACCACGACAGGGTCAGGTGGCGGCGCGCCCGGGTGACCCCCACGTAGAGCAGACGGCGCTCCTCCTCGATCTGCTGCTCGGTCCTGGCGTGGGTGATGGGCATCGTGCCCTCGGCGAGGCCGACCAGGAAGACCGCGTCCCACTCCAGGCCCTTGGCCGCGTGCAGGGAGGCCAGGGTCACGCTGTCCACGGTCGGCGGGTGCTGGGCGCCCGCCCGCTCGTCCAGCTCCGCCAGGAAGTCGGCCAGCGTGGTGGCCTCCGCGCCCGCCGCCGCGCGGCTCTCGGTGAACAGCTCGGCCAGCCGCACCAGGGCGGACAGCGCGTCCCAGCGCTCGCGCACCGCGCCCGACCCGGCCGGGGGCTCCGGCGTCCACCCCTTGGCGCTGAGCACGGCGCGCACCTGGGCGGCCAGCCCCACGGCCTCGTCCAGCAAGGCGTCGTTGCCGCCGAAGCGGGCCGCGCCGCGCAGCGCGACAATCGCCTCGCGCACCTCGGGCCGCTCGAAGAACCGCTCGGTGCCCCGCATCTGGTAGGGCACTCCGGCGTCGGCGAGCGCCTGCTCGTACACCTCCGACTGGGCGTTGACCCGGAACAGTACGGCGGTCTCGCTCGCCGGGACCCCGGCGTCCAGCAGGGCGCGGATGCGGCGGGCGGTGCCCTCGGCCTCGGCGGGCTCGTCCCCGTACTCCGCGTAGACCGGGGCGGGGCCCTTGTCGAGCTGGGAGACCAGCTCCAGCCGGTGCTCGGCGGCCCGGCCACGGGCCTGCGCCAGCAGCCCGTTGGCCAGGTGCACCACCTGGGGAGTGGAGCGGTAGTCGCGGACGAGCCGGACCACGGTGGCGTGCGGATACCGGGCGCGGAAGGTCAGCAGGTGCTCGGGGGTGGCGCCGGTGAACGAATAAATGGTCTGGCTGGCGTCGCCGACCACGCACAGGCTCTCCCGGCCGCCCAGCCACAGGTCCAGCAGCCGCTGCTGAAGCGGGCTCACGTCCTGGTACTCGTCCACCACGAAGTGCTGGTACTGCCCGCGCACCTGGTCGGCGATGGCGGGCTGGTCCTCCAGCACGCCGACCGTCAGCAGCAGCACGTCCTCGAAGTCGATCACTCCCCGGTCACGCTTGAGCTGCTCGTACACGGCGTAGATCCGGCCGACCTCGGCGGGGTCGCGCGCGGCCTCCCGGCCGGCCCGGGCCAGGGCGGCCGGGTAGTCCTCCGGCACCGTCTGGGTGACCTTCGCCCACTCGATCTCGCCGGTCACCTCCCGCAGCTCCGTGCGGTCCAGCCGGAGCCGGCACCGGGAGGCGGCCTCCGACACCACCGGGTACTTGCTCTCCACCAGCCGGGGCACCTCGCCGCCGACGGCCCGGGGCCAGAAGTACTGCAACTGGCGCAGCGCGGCCGAGTGGAAGGTGCGCGCCTGCACCCCGCCCACGCCCAGCTGCCGCAGCCGCCCGCGCATCTCCCCCGCGGCGCGGTTGGTGAAGGTGACCGCCAGCACGCTGGCGGGCTGGAGGATGCCCGCCCGCACCCCGTACGCGATCCGGTGGGTGATCGCCCGTGTCTTGCCCGTGCCGGCCCCGGCCAGCACGCACACCGGCCCGTGCAGAGCCGTGGCCACCTCGCGCTGCTCGGGGTCGAGCCCGTCGAGCACCGCGTCGGCGTCAGCGGGCGGCGCCGCGGGCCCGGCCGGGGCCGGGGCCCGCGGCGGGAGGAGACTGGGGTTGCCCGCGCCGGAGGCGAGGGGACTGGTCACTGCTGCCACGTCCGCCATGCTGCCAGGTCGCCCCCGGCGCCCTCGGCCGCTGTCCACAGGCAGCCCCTTCCAGTCGTATTAATTCCCCGCTTCGGTTCCCCGCTTCGGTTCCCGCGTTGGTTCCCCGCTTCGGCTCCCCGCCGCATCCCCCGCGCCGCCTCCCGGGAAATCCCTGGCGGAATGATCCCGCGCCGCGAGGGGCCGGGGCCCCGGGGGGCGGGAGCCGGGCGTACGGCGCGGGCGCTCGGGCCCGGCGCGCGGGGAATGCGCTCGCGCGGGCGGGCGTTCTTCCTCTGCCATGACCACCGCCACGACGCGCGGCGCCGCCGAGGACGCCGAGCCGTCTGCCGGGACGCCGAACCTGAGGGAGCGCGAGGACCGATGCCGGGCACGTTGACGATGTACAGCACCACCTGGTGCGGCTACTGCCGCCGCCTGAAGAGCCAGCTGGACCGCGAGGGCATCGCGTACACCGAGATCAACATCGAGGAGGACCCGGAGTCGGCGGCCTTCGTCGAGCGGGCGAACGGTGGCAACCAGACCGTGCCGACCGTCCTCTTCCCCGACGGCTCCACGCTGACCAACCCCTCCCTGGCCCAGGTCAAGAAGGCCCTGGCGGCCTGACCCGCCGGGCCCGCCGCGCGCCCTCTTCCGGCCGAGCGCCGGAAGGGGGCGCGTTCGTCCGCGCCCAGGCTGCCCTGCCCCGCACCGCACCGCCGGTGAGCTCGCCGTACCTGTTTGGCGGGCCGGGCGGCCTGGCGGGACCATGGGGGCGTCCCGACTTTCCGGAGGGCGAGGACGGCCATGGGCACCACGCACGACCGCGGTACTCCCCGCGACCGCGGCCCCCGCGGACGGTCCTCACCCGCGCGGGCCGGGCCGGACGGGCCGCGGGAGCCGACGCGCGCCGAGCGGCTGCGGCTGATCGCCGCGGTGGACGACAGCCAGGGGGACACCGACGTCCTGCTGTCCGCCCTCCAGCACGCGACCGCCGAACTGGGCGGGCTCGGCGGCATGGCGTACGTGCACGGCGGCGGTCCCGCGCGCGTCATGTACCTCGTCGCCGCCACCGGGCTGCCCCGCGCGTTCACCCGCTCCTGGGAGAACATCGACGTCAACGGCTCGTCCGCGCCCGCGCGGGCGATGCGCGAGGGCAGGCTCGTATGGCTGCCCGCCGTCACCGAGCCGGAGCAGGCGCCCGGGACCTCGCCGGTCGCCCGGGAGCCCTTCGGCCTCCGCCCCGGCACCGGCATCCTGGCAGCGCCGCTGTCCGGGCAGGACCGGACCGCGCGGGACGGGAAGGGCGCGCGCGCCCCCGGGGCCCTGGCCGTGCTGACCCGGCCGCACGCCGAGCCCACCCCCGCGGACCGCGCGTTCTTCGCCGAGGCCGCCCGGGCGGCCGCAGGGCGGATGAGCCTGGCCTCGCCCGCCCAGGAGCACCTGCCGCCCGCCCTGCTGCGCGCGCTGCGGACCAGTCCGGACACGCGGGAGGCGATCCGGACGGTGCCGTTCGGGGCGTTCGAGTGGGATCTGGCCAGCGGGGAGCTGACCGCCAACGACGCGATGCGCGAGGCGTTCGGCCACATGGCCCCGGACACGTTCGACGGACGCATCGAGAGCTGGGCGAAGTCCATGCACCCCGACGACATGCCCTGGGTGCTGGCCGAGGTGGACCGGGGCATCCGCGGCCCGGGCTCGTACGACGTGGAGCACCGGGTGCGCCGGGCGGACGGCGGCTACGCCTGGGTGCGGGTGCGCGGCCAGGTGATCACCGACGAGTCGGGTGAGCCGGTACGGGCCGTGGGCACCGCCGAGGACGTCACCGACACCCGGCCCGCCCTGGAGTCGGTGAGCAGGGCGCTGCGGCACATGAGCGACGGTTTCCTGTCCGTGGACAGCGAGTGGCGGATCGAGTTCGTCAACGCGGCGGCCGAGCGGCTGCTCGGCTCCTCCGGTGAGCTGACCGGGCGGCCGCTGTGGGAGGTGCCCGGCATACGTGCCGTGCCCGGCCTGCGGGAGCGGTGCCGACGGGCCGCGGACGGCGACGGCGCCACCGGCTTCGACGTCCGGTGGCCGGGCACCGACCGGTGGTACCACCTGCGCCTGGTGCCCGTGCCCGACGGCCTCACCCTGTACGTCACCGACGTCACCGAACGGCACGAGCGCGGGGCCGAGCGCGAGGCCGCCGCCGCCCGGGCCGCCCTCGTCGCCGGGGTCACCCGGCACCTGGCGGAGGCGAGCACCGTCCAGCACGTGGTCGACGCCGTCGCGCGCACCGTGCTGCCCGCGCTGGGAGCGGTGGGGCTGGTGGTCCAGTCCCTGCACGGCGACCGCCTGACCACGGTCGGCTCCGTCGGCTACCCGGCGGCCTTCCTCGACCACATCCGGGCCATTCCGCTCAGCGCCGCGGGACCGCCGACGGAGGTCCTGGCGGCCCGCGAGCCGCGGTTCGTCGAGTCGCGGGCCGAATACGTCGCCCGCTACCCCGCCATCGCCGACTTCCCCCGCCGGAGCGGAAAGCACGCCTGGGCGTTCCTGCCGCTGCTGGTCTCCGGCCGGGCGATCGGCGACGTGGCGATCTCCTTCGACCACCCGCGGCCCTTCCCCGAGGAGGAGCGGACCCTGCTGACCGCGTTCAGCGGGCTCATCGCGCAGGCCCTGGAGCGGGCCCGGCTGTACGACGCCGCCGCCGCCCGCGCCCACNTCATCGCGCAGGCCCTGGAGCGGGCCCGGCTGTACGACGCCGCCGCCGCCCGCGCCCACGCCCTCCAGCGCGCCCTGCTGCCCCGCGCGCTGCCGTCCCTGCCCGCGGTCTCCACCGCCAGCCGCTACCTGCCGACCACGCACGGCGCCGACGTGGGCGGCGACTGGTACGACCTGATCCCGCTGTCCGCCGACCGGGTGGCCCTGGTCATCGGCGACGTGATGGGCCACGGCCTGCCGGAGGCCGCCACCATGGGCCGGCTGCGGACGGCGGTGCGCACCCTGTCCGACCTCGAACTGCCGTCCGAGGAGATCCTCGGCCACCTGAACGACATCGTCGGCGAGCTGGGCGAGGAGTCGTTCACCACCTGCCTGTACGGGGTCTACGACCCGATCGGCGGCGAGTTCTGCTACGGCAGCGCCGGGCACCCGCCGCCCGCCGTCGTCCTCCCGGACGCCACCGTGAGCTTCCCCGCGCTGGTCCCGGACCCGCCGCTGGGGGTGGCGACGCCGCCGTTCGAGACGCGCACCGCGCACCTGCCGGACGGCGCGCTGCTGGTCCTGTACACCGACGGCCTGGTCGAGGCCCCCAGCCGGGACATCGAGGACGGCATGGACCGGCTCGCGGCGGTGCTGGCCGCCGAACTCGCCGAGGGACGGGCGGGAGACCTCGAACCGCTGTGCGACACGGTCACCGCCGCGCTGCTGCCCGCCGACCACCCGGCCGCCGACGACGCCGCCCTGCTCGTCGTCCGCACGCACCGGCTCGCCCCGGAGAACGTCGCCTTCTGGTCGCTGCCCGAGGACCCGGTCGCCGCCGGCCAGGCCCGCACGTACATCCGCGAGCAGCTGGCGGCCTGGCACCTGGACGAGGAGCTGGAGATGACCACCGAGCTGCTGGTCAGCGAGCTGGTCAGCAACGTCGTCCGGCACGCCGTCGGCCCGATCGGGCTGCGCCTGCTGCGCAGCCGCACCCTCATCTGCGAGGTCTCCGACGGCAGCCTCACCACCCCGCACATCCGCCACGCCTCGGCGCTGGACGAGGGCGGCCGCGGGCTGCGACTCGTCGCCGCCATGGCCCAGCGCTGGGGCACCCGCTACACCCCCACCGGCAAGAGCATCTGGGCCGAGCAGGCCATCGCCGGGTGACCGGGCCGGGTGCGGTCCGCGCGCCCCGCGCGCGGCGGCGCGTACGGCGGCATACGGACTCTCGTGGTCACGTACGGTCTCCCACGATCACGTACGGACCCGTACGGCACCGTACGGTCAGGGCGTCAGGACGGCGTCCCCGGCAGCGGCTCGCCGTACCACAGCTCCACCAGGCGGGACGCGATGGAGATGCTGAACGGGGGCAGCACCTCACCGGACTCGAACGCCGCCCGCAGGTCCGCGCGGGAGAACCAGCGGGCCTCGTGTATCTCGTCGCCGTCCACCCGGATCGCCGAGGAGGTCGCGCGCGCCATGAAGCCGAGCATCAGGCTGGACGGGAACGGCCACGGCTGGCTGGCCACGTAGTCCACCTCGCCGACGATCACGCCCACCTCCTCGGCCACCTCGCGGACCACGGCCTGCTCGACGGACTCGCCCGGCTCCACGAAGCCCGCCAGGGTGGAGTAGCGGCCCGCGGGCCAGTGCACCTGGCGGCCGAGCAGGGCCCGGTCGTGCTCGTCCGTGACCAGCATGATCACGGCCGGGTCGGTGCGCGGGTAGTGCTCGGCGCCGCAGGCCGGGCAGCGGCGGACGTGCCCGGCGGCGGCGATCACCGTGCGGGCGCCGCAGCGGGAGCAGAAGCGGTGCAGCCGCTGCCAGTTCTCCAGGGCGACGGCGTGCACCAGCAGGCCCGCGTCGCGCGCGGACAGCAGCGCGCCCACCTCGCGCAGGCCGGCCGGGCGGGCCGACTGGCCGACCGGGCCGGGCAGGGAGTCCTTCTGGAGCGCGAAGTAGCGCACGCCGTCCTGGTCGACGCCGAGGAAATAGCGGTGGTTCTCGGTGGGCGGGGCCTCGAAGGACGGGGTCATGACCAGCTCGGTGCGGCCGTCGGGAGTGTCGTCCACCAGCGCCTGGCCGCCGGAGACCACGAAGACCCGCGTCGACGGGTGACTCCAGGCCGCGGCCAGCCACGCCTCGTCCAGCCGGTGGTTCGCCGAGCGGTCGATACCGCTGTCGGCACTGAGCGCGATCGACCGGACGTCGGTGCGATCGGCGAAGACGGTCACTTCCTCTTCCACTCCCCCTGCACGTCCTGGCTGCCCCGCGGCCCGTCTGGCTGCTCCCGGGGCCATCGGTGTGAGCCTATCCCCCCGAAGGCCCCCGCGGATCCGCGGCTGCGGCGGTTCCCCGGGCGCGTGCGGGGAGCGTGTGCCGCCGTCCTGTGCCCGCGGGTTCCCGGGCTCTGGCGAACGGCCCCTACGACCCGGCGCCGCCGTGCCCGGCCTCCTCCCCGGCCGCCTCCTGGTCCCCGGCCTGCTCCGGGCCCCCGGGCTCCTCCGGCTCCTCCAGCAGGATGCGCTCCAGCTCCGCCCGGCCCGGCAGGTCCGCCGGGCGCACCACCTCGCCGCCGCGCACGTACAGGAACGCGGCCCGGACCGCCGACAGCGGCAGGCCGTGCTGCTCGGCCCAGGCCAGGCGGTAGACGGCGAGCTGGAGCGGGTCGGCGTCCTGGGAGCGGCCGGTCTTCCAGTCCACGATCTCGAATCCGCCGTCGTCCTCCCGGTACACCGCGTCGATCCGGCCCCGGATCGTCCGGCCCGCGAGCGAGACCTGGAACGGCGCCTCGACGCGGTACGGCGTGCGGCGCGCGTACGGCGTGCGCAGGAACGCCTCCTTCAGCGCCGCCAGGTCCCGCTCGTCCGCGATGCCGCCGTCGTCGTCGCCCGGCAGCTCCTCGGGGCCCAGCATCGGCAGCGGCAGCGCCTCGAAGCGCGACTCGACCCACGCGTGGAAGCGCGTGCCCCGGCGCGCCGCCGGCCGGGGCGGCAGCGGCATGGGGCGGGCCAGCTCGCGCGCGAAGCCGTCCGGGTCGGCGGCCAGCCGCGTCAGCTGGGTGGCGGTCAGCGAAGGCGGTACGGGCACGTCGCGCACGGTGGCGCGGGAGCGGCGCAGATCCTCGGCGAGCGCGTCGAGGTCGCGGTCCCAGGAGGCGACGAGCCGGGCCTCCTCCGGAGTGAGGTCGGCGGTCTCAGACGGCGGCGGTGGTTCCGGCGTCTGCGGCGGCGGCGCGGGCCCGGCCTGCCCGGAAGGCGGGTCGGCGCCCAGGTGGGCCAGGACCGCGCGGGCAGCGGCGCGGCGCCGGGCCAGCGCCCCGGGGTCCAGGGGCAGCGGCCAGGCGCGGTCGGCCGCGGCCTCCCGCAGGGCCGGGTTCTCCTCGCCGGACGCGGGCGGGTCCGCCCATGCCTCCACCTCGCCGTGCCCGGCCTCGCAGTGCGCGCGCAGGGCTTCCAGGAACGCCGACGGGCCGCGCGGCTTCTTCTGGGCCGGGCCCCACCAGTGGCCGGAGGCCAGCAGCAGGTGGCGCGCGCGGGTGAAAGTCACGTAGCCGAGCCGCAGTTCCTCGGTGGCCTGGTGCTGCTTCATGGCCTCTTTGAAGGCGGCCAGTCCCTTGGCGTCCCACGCGGGGACCTCCGGCAGGGTGGCGGCGTCGCCGCGCAGGGGGTGCGGGAGCACCCGGGCGCCGGCCGTCCACGCCTCCCGCGGCTGCTCGCTGGGGAACTGCCGGGCGACCAGGCCGGGCACCGCGACCACGTCCCACTCCAGGCCCTTGGACTTGTGCGCGGTGAGGACCTTGACCGTGTCCTCCCCGCCGGGCAGCGAGCTGTCCAGGCCCTTCTCGTACCGCTCGGCGGTGCGCAGGAAGGCGAGGAAGGCGGGCAGGGTGGCCTGGCCGTCGGAGGCGGCGAAGCGGGCGGCGATGTCGAGGAAGCCGCTCAGGGTCTCGCGGCGGCGGGCGGCCAGCGCGTGCGGCGACGCGGACAGCTCGACCTCCAGGCCGGTGACGGCCAGCACCCGGTGCAGCACGTCCATCAGCGGGTCGGCCAGCGAACGGCGCAGGTCGCGCAGCTCGGCGGCCAGGCGCGCGTAGCGGACCCGGGCCTCGGCGGAGAACGGCAGGCCGTCGTCAGGGGTCTGGGCGCCGGTGGCGAAGGTGTCCAGCGCGTCGGCGAGCGAGACGACCTCGGCGGGGTCCACCCCCTCCACGGCCTCGGCCAGCCGCCGGTCGGCCTCGGCGCCCGGCCCGGGGTCCGGCCCGGCGCCTTCGGCTCGGGGACCGTCCGGGGTGCCGTCCGGCCCGCTTCCGAACGTACCGGAGCGGACCAGGGCGCGGGCGCGGCGGCCCAGCAGCGCCAGGTCGCGCGGGCCGATGCGCCAGCGGGGGCCGACCAGCAGGCGCACCAGGGCCGCGTTGGCGGTCGGGTCGTGGAGCACGTCGCAGACGGCCACCAGGTCGGCGACCTCCGGCAGGTGCAGCAGCCCGGACAGGCCGACCACCTCGACGGGGATGTCCCGCTCGACCAGCGCGCCCTGGATGTCGGCGAAGTCGGCGGCCGTGCGGCACAGGACCGCGATCCGGCCGGGCGGCGTGCCCGTACGCACCAGGTGGGCCACGGAGTCGGCGAGCCAGGCCAGCTCCTCGGCGTGCGTGGGCAGCAGCGCGCAGCGCACCACGCCGTCCCGCTCGGCGCCCGGGGCGGGGCGCAGCGCGGCCACGCCCCGGTGCAGGGCGCGCAGCGGTGCGGCGAGCCGGTTGGCGACGTCGAGCAGGCGGCCGCCGCTGCGCCGGTTCTCGCTGAGCGCGAAGCGCCGCGCGGGCGTGCCGTCGGCGTGCGGGAAGTGGGCGGGGAAGTCGTCCAGGTTGGCCACGGAGGCGCCGCGCCAGCCGTAGATGGCCTGGCAGGGGTCGCCGACGGCGGTGACCGGGTGGCCGGTGCCGCCGCCGAACAGGCCCGCGAGGAGCTGCCGCTGGGCGACGGAGGTGTCCTGGTATTCGTCCAGCAGGACGACGGCGAACTCCTCGCGCAGCGCCCGGCCGACCTCCGGGCGGGTGCGGGCCAGGGTGGCGGACAGGGCGATCTGGTCGCCGAAGTCCAGCAGGTGGTGGTCGCGCTTCCAGGCGCGGTACGCGCGGACGGGGCCCAGCAGCTCCAGGCGCGCGCGGGCGGCCTGGGGCACCTTGCGCAGCGCCTCGTTGGTCAGCGGGGTGCCGTCCAGCTCGGCCAGCAGCCCGGTGTCGTGGCGGTGCAGGCGGTCGGGGTCGACCAGGTGCTCGGACAGCTCGCCGTCCAGCGCCAGCAGGTCCGTGACCAGGTCGGCGAACGGCCGGGTGAGGGAGGGATACGGGCCGGGGGCGGAGCGCAGCACGCGGGCGGCGAGCTGGAAGCGGGTGGCGTCGGCGAGCAGCCGGGCCCCCGGTTCGAGGCCGATGCGCAGGCCCTGCTCGTCCAGCAGCCGTCCGGCGAAGGCGTGGTAGGTGGAGATGCGCGGCTCGCCGGGCGCCTGGTCGGGCAGGGCCGGGTCCGGGTCGGCGTATCCGGCCTCGGCCAGGGCCTTGCGCACGCGCTCGGCCAGCTCTCCGGCCGCCTTGTTGGTGAAGGTCAGGCCCAGAACCCGCTCGGGCGCGACCTGGCCGGTGCCCACCAGCCAGACCACGCGCGCGGCCATCACGGTGGTCTTGCCGGAGCCGGCTCCGGCCACGATGACCTGCGGGGCGGGCGGCGCGGTGACGGCGGCCGTCTGCTCCGGGGTGAAGGGGATGCCGAGGAGGTCTTTCAGCTCTTCGGGGTCGGTGAGGCGAGTGGGCACGCATGTGAGGCTAGCGGCGGGCACTGACAGCCGGCGGCGGCCGCCCGGCGGCGTACGGCCCGGCCCGGGTCCGGGGCCGGTGGGCGGCCCGGCTCCCGGGCGTGCCCCGGCTCCCGGGCCGCCTCGGAACCCGGGCTGCTTCCGGCACCTGACGTGCCCTCACGCGCGTACGGCCGGCCGGGAGCGCGCGGCCCGCTCCGCGCCCGGTGAAGCGCCGCCGTCCGCCGGGCCGCGCGCCCCGCGGCCGTACGGCGTCGCGGGCGCCCGCCGAGCCGGAACGCGCACCGGGCCACAAAGTCGGCACGCGCGGGCGGTCAGTCCACCACGTGCCGCCCCTCCGCCCGGGCGCTGCACGCGCCGCGGAAGGCGCACCGGCCGCAATGCTCGCCCGTACGGGGTGCGAAGCGCTCGTCCAGGACGCGGCCGGCGGCGGTCGCGAGCAGGTCGCCGACCCAGCCCCCGGCGTCCCCGTCGCCGCCGCCGGCCCCGTCCCCGGTGCCGAGCGGCGCCTGGGCCTGCACCTTCGGCAGCGTGTCCCCGCCGTCCGCGCGGGCCGCGCCCTGCCGCAGCTGGACCAGTTCGGCGCCGCCCGGCTCGGGTCTGCGGCCGCCGAACAGCCCGTCGACCGCGCCCTCCCGCACCGCCATCTGGTAGACGGCCAGCTGCGGGTGGCGTTCGACCTCGCCGCGGGTGACCGGGGCGCGGCCGGTCTTGAAGTCCACGACGTACGCGCGGCCCTGCCGGTCGGCCTCCACGCGGTCCATGCTGCCGCGCACCCGCACCTGGTAGGCGTCGGTCTCCAGGGTGACGTCGAACTCGGCTTCCGTGCCCACGCAGCGGCGGCCGCCGCGGTCCATCACGTGCCAGCGCAGGAAGCGTTCCAGCGCCGCGCGCGCGTTGTCCTTCTCCTGCCGGGACTTCCACGGCGCGTCGAAGGCCAGCGCGTTCCACACGGAGTCCAGGCGCTCCATCAGGACGGCGAGGTCGGCCGGGGTGCGGCCGGAGGCGACCTCGTCGGCCAGGACGTGCACGACGTTGCCGAAGCCCTGCGCGGCCGTGGACGGCTCGCCGGCCCGCACCTCGCGGCCGAGGAACCACTGGAGCGGGCAGGTGTTCACGAGCTGGTCCAGGGCACTGCCGGACAGGGCCACGGGCCGGTCGTGGTCGCGCAGCGGCACGGCGCTGTGCGTCGGCTCGTACATGCCCCACCAGCGGTACGGGTGCGCGGCGGGCGCCAGCGGGTGCCCGTCGTCGTCGGCGAGGGCCGCGAGGCGGGCCAGGCGCCGGGCGGCGGCGTCGCGCAGCGCGGGCGAGGCGGCCGGGTCGACGGTGGTGGCGCGCAGTTCGGCGACGAGGGCGGCGACCGACAGCGGGCGGCGCGGGCGGTGGGCCACGTCGACCGGTGCCACACCCAGTTCGGACAGGAAGCGGGAGGGCTGGTCGCCGTCCTCGGCGGCGGCCTTCACGGCGGTGACGACCAGCCGCTCGCACGCGCGGGTCGCCGCCACGTAGAACAGCCGCCGCTCCTCGGCCAGCAGCGCGCCGGGCGGCAGCGGCTCGGCGAGGCCGTCGCGGCCGATCCGGTCGGCCTCCAGCAGCGAGCCGCGCCGCCGCGGGTCGGGCCACAGCCCCTCCTGCACGCCCGCGACGACCACCAGCCGCCATTGCAGGCCCTTGGCACGGTGCGCGGTCATCAGCCGTACGGCGTCGGGGCGCGCCGCGCGGCGCGCGAGGGTGTCGGCGGCGATGTCCTCGGCCTGGAGCTCGTCGAGGAAGTTCAGCGCGCCGCGCCCGCCGCCCCGCTCCTCCGCGCGGGCGGCGGTCTCGAACAGCGCGCACACCGCGTCCAGGTCGCGGTCCGCGTTGCGCCCGGCAGCCCCGCCCCGGTGCGCGGCGCGCTCCAGCCGGCCGGGCCAGGGCGTGCCGTTCCACAGCTCCCACAGCGCCTCCTCGGCGGTGCCGCCGCCGGCGAGCAGTTCGCGGGTCTTGCGCAGCAGGGGGCCGAGCCGCTGCGCGCCGCGCGCGTACGCCGGGTCGTGCGCGACCAGGCGCTCGGGCTCGGCCAGCGCCTCGGCGGCGAGCACGTCGGACGGCCGGGGCACGGGCCGGCCCGCGGCCCGCTCCTCCTCCCGCAGGGCCCGGCCCAGGTGCCGCAGGTCGGCGGCGTCCATGCCGCCGAGCGGGGAGGTGAGCAGGTCGCGGGCGGTCTCCGCGTCCAGGACGGCGGACATGCCTGCGGCCACGGCCGTGGCGGCCACGCGCAGCGCGGTCAGCAGGGGCGCGACCGCGGGTTCGGCGCGCAGCGGGACGTCGTCGCCGTCCACCTCGACCGGCACGCCCGCCGCGGTCAGCGCCCGGCGCGCGCCCGGTATCGTGCGCCCCCCGGCGCGTACGAGCACGGCCATCTCGCTCCACGGCACGCCCCGCTCCAGGTGGGCGCGGCGCAGGATGTCGGCGACGCTCTCCAGTTCGGCCGCGGCCGTGGGGAAGGTGTACACCTCGACCCGGCCGCCCGCGCGTACCGCCGCCGGCTCCCGGTGGGCGCGCACGGCCCCGGCGGGCAGGCGGGTGAGCGGCAGGCGCCGGGCGATCTCGCGCGTGGCCGCCAGCAGGGCCGCGCCGCTGCGGCGGCAGGTGGTCAGCACCCGCACCGGCGCCGGGCGGCCGTCGCGGCGCGGGAAGGCGGCCGGGAAGCCGAGGATGCCGCCCACGTCGGCGCCCCGGAAGGCGTGGATCGACTGGTCCGGGTCGCCGAAGGCCACCAGCGTCCGGCCGCCGCCCGCCAGCGCCCGCAGCAGCCGCACCTGGGCCGGGTCGGTGTCCTGGTACTCGTCCACGAACACCGCGTCGTAAGCCCCGGCCAGCTCCGCGGCGGCCTCGGGCCGCTCGGCCAGGGCCGCGGCCCGGTGCACCAGCTCCGCGTAGTCCAGCACCCCCCGGCTGTCCAGCACGTCCAGGTACTCGGCCAGGAAGGCCGCCGCCGCGCCCCAGTCCGGCCGCCCCCCGCGCCGCGCGAAGCGGTCCAGCTCGTCCGGCCCGAGCCCCAGCTCGCGGCTGCGCGCGAGCACCGCGCGCACCTCGTCGGCGAAGCCGCGCGTGGTCAGGCAGGCCCGCAGCTCGTCGGGCCAGCGCACCGCCGCCCGCCCGGCCCGCTCCAGGTCGGCCTGACCGGCCAGCAGGTCCCGTACGGCCACGTCCTGCTCGGGGCCGGACAGCAGGCGCAGCGGGTCGGCGAACAGGTCGGCGTCCTGGTGGGCGCGCAGCAGCGCGTAGCAGAAGGAGTGGAAGGTGGTCGCCTGCGGGACCCCGGCCCCGTGCCGCACGCCCGGGCCCGGGCCGGGCGCCGGGGCGCCCGCGCGGGCGGGCGGTCCGGCCACGGGGTGCTGCTGTGTCCCCGCGCGGGCGGGCGGTCCGGCGGTGTCGTCGCGGTCTCCCGCGCGGGCGGGCGGTCCGGCCGGGGCGTCCGGCGCCCGTCCGGCCGGGGCGTCTCCCGCGCGGGCGCGCGCCGCCATCCGGTCGCGCAGGTCCACGGCCGCCTTCCGGCTGAAGGTGAGCACCAGGATCCGCTCCGGATCCGCTCCGTCGCGTATCCGCCGCCAGACCGCCTCCACGAGTGTCGTGGTCTTCCCCGTGCCCGGTCCGGCGAGCACCAGCAAAGGACCGCCCCCGTGCTCAACCACGGCGCGCTGGCTCGCGTCCAGCACAGGTGGTGCCTCCGGCTCCGGGCGGGTACGCACCAGGCGGTAGCCGCCCGACGGCGGGCGCCGCGAGGAGGGCTGCCGCACCTGCCGCTGGTGCGGGAGGGAGGAGGAGGTCACGTGGATCGCCGGTCCCGGTGGGTGTGCTGGGTGTGCTGGGCGCCGTACGGCCGACGGGCGCCGGACGGCGACCGCCCGGCGCGCGCGGCGACGGTGACCCACGACGGTACGCCAGGGGGCGGCCGGGGCGCAGCGCGACTCCTGGGAGCCCACCCGTCCCGGTGCGCCACGGCCGTACCGCCGGACCGCCTCCTCCTACGGGCGGGCGCCGCCGTCCTGGCAGCCGTCCCGGGCGCCGTCCTGGGCGGCATCCGGTGCGGCGCCGTCGTCCCCCGCGGCCCCGGCGCCGTCCCAGCGGGCCGCCGCCAGGTCGACGCGCGGCGGGCCGGAGCCCGGCCGCCGGCCGCCGCCACGCAGCGGGGTGCCCTCGGCCCGGTACTGTGCGAGCGCCCGCGCCTCGTGGCCCGGCAGCAGCGCGCCGTCCGCGCGCACCACGCGCCACCAGGGCACCGCACCCCCGTACAGCGCCATCGCGCGCCCGACCTGGCGGGGGCCGCCCGCGCCCAGCCACTCGGCGACGTCCCCGTAGGTCATCACCCGGCCGGGCGGAATCCGTTCGACGGCGTCCAGCACCCGCTCCGCGTACTCGGGCAGCTCCCAGGCGCCGTCCCGGCCGTCCCGCGCCCCGTTCTCCCCGCTCATTCCGCCCATCCTGCCGCACGGCGCGGAGGGCGCGCGGCGCGCCCCGGGGGCGCGTACCGCAGGAAGGTCACACCCCCGAAACGCACCCTGATGCTCTTCCCCGCCTCCTGGCCGTGCCACCATCTTCCGGGCGGTGACAGGTGATACGAGACCGAGAAGAAACGGACGAGCAGCAGGGTGCCCTGCCTCCTGGCGAGGCGGGTGCCCCCAAGGGGCTGCCGCGGTCCGGCTCCGCCGCCTCCGGCCCGCCTGCCGGTGACGCCGAGCCCGGCTACGGCCCGGCCGCCGCCGGCGGCTCCGGGAGCCCGCCGAACCCGCCGGGCCGCCCCGGCTCCGCGGGCTCCCCCGACCCCGGCGACGGCCCGGAGCCGCCGGCCGGAACCGGCGCGGGTCCTCAGGAGGAGCCCGGGCCCGCCGAGGAGTCCGCAGCCGTGCCCGCCCCCGGCCGCGAACCGCACGGCGCCCCGGGCCGTGACCCCGGCCACGCGCGGGACCACGCCTCCGGCCGCCGCCCCGACGCCGACCGCCGCCCGGACGCCGACGCCGCCCCCGACCGCCGACCCGACGGGGAGCCCGGGACCGCCGCGGCCGCCGGGCCCCGCCCCGCCGGCGCGCACGCGTTCGGCGACGAGGACCCGGAGTTCTTCGCCGACCGCGTCTCCGGCGACGAGCCCCTGCTGCCCGCCCGCGTGCACCGCCCCTCCGACCTGCTGCGCCTGCTGCTCGGCCTGCTCGGCATCGCCACCGTGCTCGCCATCGCCGCCTTCGCGCACGGCACCACCGCGGGCCTGGAGAAGGACATCGGCAGCGGCACCGACCAGACGCCCGCACTGCTGATCGACTTCGCGGGCCTGTCGGCGAGCGTGGCCGTGCTCGTGCTGCCGATCGCCTTCGCCGTCGAGCGGCTGGTCAAACGCGACGGCCTGCGGGTCGCCGACGGCGTACTGGCCGCCGTCCTGGCGCACGGCGTGTCGCTGTCCGCCGACCTGTGGGTGGCGCGCGCGGCGCCGGAGTCGGTGCGCGACGCGCTGACCCAGCCCGCGCCCGGCGGCACCTTCAGCGACCCGGTGCACGGCTACCTCGCGCCGGTGATCGCCTACATGACGGCCGTCGGCATGGCGCGCCGCCCGCGGTGGCGGGTGGCGATGTGGTGCGTGCTGCTGCTGGACGCCTTCGCGGTGCTGGTCGGCGGCTACACGACGCCGTTCTCGATCGTGATCACTCTGCTGATCGGCTGGACCGTCGCCTACGGCACGCTGTACGCGGTCGGCTCCCCGAACGTGCGCCCCACCGGCCAGCACCTGCTCGCCGGGCTGCGCCGGGTGGGCTTCTCCCCGGTCAGCGCGCTGCGGACCGAGGCGCCGGGCGGCAACAGCAGGAACGGGCACAGCCGCCACTACCTGGTCACCCTGGAGGACGGCCCGCCGCTGGACGTCACCGTGGTGGACCGCGAGCAGCAGGCGCAGGGCTTCTTCTACCGAGCCTGGCAGCGGCTCGCGCTGCGCGGCATCACCCAGCGCCGCAGCCTCCAGACGCTGCGGCAGGCCCTGGAGCAGGAGGCGCTGCTGGCGTACGCGGCCATCGCGGCCGGGGCGAACGCGCCCAAGCTCATCGCCACCTCCGAGCTGGGCCCGGACGCGGTGATGCTCGTCTACGAGCACACCGGCGGCCGCCGCCTGGGGTCGCTGCCGGACACGGCCGTCACCGACGAGGTGCTGGTCGGGGCCTGGCGGCAGCTGAAGGCGCTCCAGTCGCGGCGCATCGCGCACCGCAGGCTGGACGCCGACGCCCTGCTGGTGGACCGCTCCGGCGCGGTCATGCTGACCGACCTGCGCGGCGGCGAGATCGCCGCGGGCGACCTGCTGCTGCGGATGGACGTCGCCCAGCTGCTGACCACGCTGGGCCTGCGGGTCGGCGCGGAGCGGTCGGTGACCGCGGCGGCCACGGTCATCGGGCCGGACGCGGTCGCCGACAGCCTGCCGCTGCTCCAGCCGCTCGCGCTGGGCCGCGCCACCCGCGCGACGCTGCGGCAGCTCGCGCGGGAGCGCGCGCAGCGCGAGCGCGAGGCGGTCCTGGAGGCGTCGCGCCTGGCCCGCGAGGCCCGCGCGGACGGGCAGGCGGGCGTGCGGGCCCGCGCGGGCGAGGCCGCGGCCGACCGCAAGGCGCTGAGGGCCCAGAAGCACGCGGAGAAGCGGGCGATCGACGAGGCGCTGGAGGAGGCCCGCGAGGAGGACCTGCTGTCGCAGATCAGGCGGCAGGTGCTGCGGATCCGGCCGGAGGCGCCGATAGAGCCGGTGCGGCTGGAGCGCATCCGCATGCGCACGCTGGTGAGCTTCTGCGCGGGCGCGTTCGCCGCGTACTACCTGCTGTCCCAGTTCACGAACCTGCACCTCGGCTCGGTGATCGGCGAGGCGGACTACTTCTGGGTCGCGATGGCGCTGTTCTTCTCCTCGCTGACGTACGTGGCCGCGGCGCTGAGCCTGCTGGGCTTCGTGCCGGAGAAGGTGCCCTTCGGGCGTACGGTCCTGGCGCAGATCGCCGCCTCGTTCGCCAAGCTGGTGGCCCCGGCGTCGGTGGGCAACGTGGCGCTGAACGCCCGCTTCCTCCAGCGGCAGGGCATCCGCCCCGGGCTCGCGGTGGCGAGCGTGGGCGCCTCCCAGCTCTTCGGGCTCACCATCCACATCCTGATGCTGCTGGTCTTCGGCTACATCACCGGCACCGAGCGCACGCCCACGCTCTCGCCCTCCAGCACGGTGATCGGCGGCATGCTGACGGCGGCGGTGCTGGTGCTGGTGGTGACCGCCGTCCCCGCCCTGCGGAAATTCGTCGCCACGCGCGTGCGGTCGCTTTTCGCAGGCGTCATACCCCGCATGCTGGACGTGTTGCAAAGGCCGCAGAAACTGATGTCGGGCATCGGCGGCGTACTGCTGCTGACGGTGGGGTTCGTGGGATGCCTGGACACCTCGATCCGCGCGTTCGGCGGCTCGATCAGCATCGCCAGCGTGGCGGTCGTCTTCCTCGCGGGCAACGCGCTGGGCTCGGCCGCGCCCACCCCGGGCGGTGTGGGCGCGGTGGAGGCGGCGCTGATCGCCGGCCTGACCCTGGCGGGGCTGCCGTACGAGACGGCCGCGCCCGCCGTGCTGCTCTACCGGCTGATGACGTTCTGGCTGCCGGTGCTGCCCGGGTGGCTGTCCTTCACGCACCTGACCCGCAAGGCCGCGCTGTAGACCGCACGCGCGGGAGGCACGTGCGCGTGGGAAGTCCGCACGCGCGGGAGGCACGTGCGCGTGGGAAGTCCGCACGCGCGGGAGGCACGTGCGCGTGGGAAGTCCGCACGCGCGGGAGGCACGTGCGCAGGGGAGGCCGCACGCGCGGGAGCCCCTACGCACAGGAGGCAGCACGCGCTTCACGGCCCGCACGCGCGTTCTCATATGATCCGCCCATGCCAGGTCACATACGTGCCAAACAGACCGGACGCCGGGCCCGGGCCCTCGTCGCCACGGCCCTCGTGGCCGCGCTCGCCACCCTCGCCGGGTGCAGCGGCGGCGGCAGCGGCGACAGCGGCACAGGCGATCGGAGCGTCGGCGGCAGCCCCGGGGCCAGCGCTCCGGCCCGCCCCGCCGCGAGCCCGGCCAACGCGCCCGCCGCGCCCGCACTGCCCGCCTCCCTCACCGGGCAGCGCCTGGCGTGGCACCGATGTCCGCCGCCGAGCCGGGCCCAGGGCGGCGGCGACGCGCCCGGAAGCGCGTGGCAGTGCGCCACGCTCCGTGCCCCGCTGGACTACGACAAGCCGGACGGCGAGACCATCGGCCTGGCGCTGATCCGCTCCCGGGCGCGCGAGCAGGACTCCCGCATCGGCTCGCTCCTGTTCAACTTCGGCGGACCCGGCGGCTCCGGGGTGCAGGCCCTGCCCGGCTTCGCCCAGGAGTACGAGAGGCTGCACTCCCGCTACGACCTGGTGAGCTTCGACCCGCGCGGGGTGGGTGAGAGCGCTGGCGTGCGGTGCTACTCCGACGAGCAGATCGACGCCTCCGACGAACTCGACGCCACCCCGGACAACCCGGTCGAGGTGCGCGCCCTCACCTCGGCCATCCAGGACTACAACGCCGCCTGCCTGCGCAACTCCGGCAAGGTCCTGGGCCACGTCGACACCGTCAGCGCCGCCCGCGACATGGACCTGATGCGGCAGGTGCTCGGCGACAGCAAGCTGTACTACTTCGGCGTCTCCTACGGCACCGAACTGGGCGGCGTCTACGCCCACCTGTACCCCACGCACGTGGGCCGGGCCGTGCTCGACGCGGTCGTGGACCCCACGCAGGACTCGCTGGCGGGTTCCTACGGCCAGGCCAAGGGCTTCCAGCTCGCGCTGGACAACTACCTCAAGGACTGCGCGCGGCACGGCTCCCGGTGCCCCACGGGAGGCGACGCCGTCCAGGGCCGGGCGAAGATCGTGGACCTGCTGAGGGGGCTGGAGGACCGGCCGCTGCCCACCGAGGACGGCCGCGAGCTGACCGCCGGGCGGGCCATGAACGGGATCGCCGCCGCGCTGTACGGCAAGGACCGCTGGAGCTACCTGTCGCTCGGCCTCTACGAGGCGCTGGAGGGCGGCTCCGGCGACACCCTGCTCAGCCTGGCCGACTCGATGTCGGACCGCGACGAGGACGGCCACTACAGCAACTCCGACGCGGCCAACAGCGCCATCAACTGCCTCGACTACAAGCAGCGCTACACCGAGCGCGACGTGCGGGCGCAGCTGGACCGGTTCCGCGCCGCGTCGCCGGTCTTCGGCGAGTGGCTGGCGTGGGGCATGCTCGGCTGCACCGGCTGGCCGGTGCCGGGCAAGAGCGACCACCCGGAGGTCGGCGCGACGGGCTCGGCGCCGATCGTCGTCGTCGGCAACACCGGCGACCCGGCCACGCCGTACGCGGGCATGCACCGGATGGCCGAAGAGCTGGGCCCCGGCGTGGGCATCGAACTCACCTATCAGGGTGACGGCCACAGCTCGTACCTCACCGGCGACGCGTGCGTGACCGAGGCCGTGAACACCTACCTGCTCGACGGCCGGCCGCCCGCGTCGGGCACGCGGTGCGGGGGCGGCGGGTCCGCGTCGTCGGCGTCCTAGACCGGACGGCGACGCGGCGCGGCCCCCGCGCGCGCGTGAGGCGCGTACGGGACGCCCCCGTACGCGCCTCACAAACACGCGCGCGGGGGCCGTACGGGCCTGCCCCGGCCCGTACGGCCCCCGCGCCGCCTGCCGCCCCGCGCGGGACGGCAGGCGGCAGGCTCAGTAGACCGGCTTGTGCGGCTCGATCTGGTGGACCCAGCCGATCACGCCGCCGCCCACGTGCACCGCGTCGGAGAAGCCCGCGGACTTCAGCACCGCCAGCACCTCCGCCGACCGGACACCCGTCTTGCAGTGCAGGACGATCTTCTTGTCCTGCGGAAGGTCCTGGAGCGCGCTGCCCATCAGGAACTCGTTCTTCGGGATCAGCCGGGCGCCGGGGATGGACACGATCTCGTACTCGTTCGGCTCGCGCACGTCGATCACGTCAATGTTCTCGCCGTCGTCCAGCCACTCCTTGAGCTGCTTCGGCGTGATCGTGGCGCCGGCCGCCGCCTCCTGCGCCTCCTCCGACACCACGCCGCAGAACGCCTCGTAGTCGATCAGCTCGGTGACGGTGGGGTTCTCGCCGCAGATCGCGCAGTTCGGGTCCTTGCGGACCTTGACCTGGCGGTAGCGCATCTCCAGGGCGTCGTAGATCATCAGGCGGCCGACCAGCGGGTCGCCGGTGCCGGTGAGGACCTTGATCGCCTCGGTGACCTGGATAGAGCCGATGGACGCGCACAGCACGCCCAGCACGCCGCCCTCGGCGCAGGAGGGGACCATGCCGGGCGGCGGCGGCTCCGGGTACAGGCAGCGGTAGCAGGGGCCGTGCTCGGACCAGAAGACCGACGCCTGGCCGTCGAAGCGGTAGATCGAGCCCCACACGTACGGCTTGTTCAGCAGCACGCACGCGTCGTTGACCAGGTAGCGGGTGGCGAAGTTGTCGGTGCCGTCCACGATCAGGTCGTACTGGGCGAACAGCTCCAGCACGTTGGACGAGTCCAGCCGCTCCTCGTGCAGGTTGACCTGTACGTACGGGTTGATCCCGACGACCGTGTCCCGGGCCGACGCCGCCTTGGAGCGGCCGATGTCCGCCTGGCTGTGGATGATCTGGCGCTGGAGGTTCGACTCGTCCACCTCGTCGAACTCCACGATGCCGAGCGTGCCGACGCCCGCCGCCGCCAGGTACATCAGCGCGGGCGAGCCGAGGCCGCCCGCGCCGACACACAGCACCTTGGCGTTCTTCAGCCGCTTCTGTCCGTCCATCCCCACGTCGGGGATGATCAGGTGGCGCGAGTACCTGCGGACCTCGTCGACGGTGAGCGCGGCGGCCGGCTCGACCAGGGGGGGCAGCGACACGGGGACTCCAGGGTCGAAAGCAGGGTTGTCCTCCTCGTAACACTGCCACGCCCCGCCTCATTCCGAGACAAGTGGTCCGGTACGCGAGACGAAACCGTCCCAGCCCGCGGGCGGGAGCGTACGGAACCGGCGCGGCGGCCCGGCCGGTCCGGCCCGCCGCGCCACGCGCCCGCCTGCGACAGCGGTACGCGGGCCGACGGCGGCACGCCCCTCCGCCGCGGCCCACCGGTCGGACGCGGCCCACCGGTCAGACGCGGCAGGCCGCCTCCATCCAGATGTCGGCCAGCGACTCCTCCAGCCCGATCCGGGGCCGCCAGCCCAGCCGGTCCCGCGCGGTGCGCACGTCCGCCTGCTGCCAGGCTCCGCAGCCGTCCGGATACGGGTACGCCGACGGCGGCCCCGCGGCCGGTGCCACGGCCGGCGCCGCGGGCAGCCCGGCGGCCGGTCCCGCGGGCGGCTCGCCGCCGCCCGGCAGCGGGATGCGGACGGGCGGCGCGTCGGTCTCGTGCAGCGTGCCGTCGAAACCCGCCACGCGCGCGAGCACGGCGGCCGCGTCCCGCAGCCGCACGGCCCGGCCGGAGCCGATGTTGACCACGCCCTGCGCCGCCGACAGGGAGGCCGCGTGGACCGCGCGCGCCACGTCCCGTACGTCCACGAAGTCCCGCCGCACGCCCAGGCCGCTCAGCCGCACCTCGTTCTCGCCGGACTGCATCGCGCGCCGGACCGCGTCGGCCAGCCGCCCGAGCGGCGACGCGGTCGGCGTGCCGGGCCCGGCCGGGGAGAAGACGCGCAGCACGATGGCGTCCAGGCCGGAGCCGAGCACCAGCTCGGTGGCGGCCAGCTTGCTCACGCCGTACGGGCCGCCGGGGCGCGGCACGGCGCTCTCTGAGGTCGAGGTGCCCGGGTGCGAGGGCCCGTACTCGGCGGCGCAGCCGACCTGCACCAGGCGCGCGCCGCAGCCGCTGCGGCGCAGCGACTCGCAGATGGTGGCGACGGCCACGGTGTTCTGCCGGGTCAGTTCGCGGGCGTCGCCGCGGGTCGCGCCCGCGCAGTTGATCACCACGCCCGGGTGCACGGCGTTCAGGAAGCGGGTGAGCGCGCCCGGGCTGCCGGTGGACAGGTCGAACCGCACATCGGCGTCGTCTCCGCGGCCGAGCGCGGTCAGCTGCACGGACGGGTCGGCGATCAGGTGCTCGGCCACGTACCGCCCCAGGTATCCGCCCGGGCCGAGCAGGAGCACCCTCATCGGTCACCGCCCGGGTGGTCGGCGGGGACTCGCGCCGTCGGTGTGCGTTGGTCGGTCATGTCGTCTGCGACTCCTCAGGTCCACGAAAGCGTGCGGAAAGCGATGGTCGGGGCGAGCACGCTATGCGGGCACAACGGTGGCGCGGCGGACAGTGGTCCGCCGCGCCACCAAAAGGGATGAACACCCGTGACTTTTCTGGATTCCGAGCGTTGGCCGCGTACCCTTCACCCTGCGGTCGGGCGGTGTGCGGTCCGGCCTGCACGCGCGTGGTGCGCGCGCCCCTCCGCCGAACGCCCCCGCGAACGCCCCGCGCGTGAGGCGCACGGCCGCGCGGCGGGCGCCGTACGGCCGGGGTTCAGGGCCGGACGGTCAGGGCTTCGGGTAGGGCCACGCGTTCGGCCGGCAGGTCACACCGTCCGTGGTGAGGAACTTGGTCTGCTGCATCATCACCGGCGCCGGCGCGCCCTGCCGGGTGCACGGCTCGTGGCCGTGGCCGAGCCGGTGCCCCACCTCGTGGTTGATGAGCATCTGGCGGTAGGCGTGCAGCCGGCGGTCGCCGAAGGTCTCGGCGCCCTGCGCCCACCGGTACGCGTTGATCACGACGCGCTCGGTGGAGGCCGAGTCGCACGACACGTTGTCCTGGGTGGTGTCCAGGCCGGACTTCGCGCACCACGTGGCGGTGGTCCCGGGGCTGGCCAGCGTGACCACGAAGTCGGCGCGGCCGGAGGAGACCCGCTCGAAGGTGCGCGTACCGCCGTGGCCCCAACTGCGGTCGTCGTTCAGCGTCTTGTGCACGGCCTGGGCGAACAGCGCGCCGTCCAGCGGCAGCCCCCGCTCCACGTCCACCCGGTAGCGCAGCACCGTGCCCCGCCCGGGCGCCCTGTCGTGCCCGCCGACGGTGGTGAACGACCCCGGGCCCTTCAGCTTCGGGTCCAGCGGGTACGTGCGCGCCATCTTCTGCTCGTACGACGCGGACACCTCGGCGCCGTCGGCCTCGTGGAACTCGGGCGGACCCAGGGCCAGCCCGTCCGGCCGCGGCACGCCGCCGCCCCGGCCCGTGTCGCCGTCGCCGCGGCCCATGGGCACCGGGCTGTTCTGGGAGCTGTCGGCCACCTGCCCGGCCACGACGACCGCGAGCGCGGTGGTGACGGCCGCGGCGGCGACTCCGGTGAGCATCCGGCCCCGGCCCCAGCCGGCGGTACGGGCGTCGGCGACGGCCGGCGGCGGCGCGCCGGGAACGGCCCGCACGGCGGCGCGGCCGACCGCCGCGGGGTCGGCGGCCTCCGGGTCCGTGCCGTAGCCGGGAACGCGGCCGGGAGCCGCGGCCTCGGGGGCGGCGGTCCCGGCGTCCACGGCCTCGGGGGCGGCGGCCTGGAAGACGTCGAACGCCGCCAGGTACTCCTCCCGCGGGCCCGGCACCCGCCCGGTGGCCACCGGGCCCCACGGCGCGTCGGCGGTCCGCAGGCCGTACAGCGGCCGGGGGTGGCGTACGGGCCCGGCGCCGCCCGCCGCGGCGGGCGGC
>NZ_JAVSCF010000048.1:0-29543 GCF_031932565.1 Streptomyces sp. B1866 | reverse complement strand
CCCGCGGGGAGCCGGGCCGGCCGCCCGGCCGCCCCGCCGCCGGGCCGGCCGCCCGTCAGGCCGCCCGGCCGGCCCCGACCCGCCCCCGTTCCCGGCCCGTTGCCGCCGCGTTAACAGGTGACCCGCGTTCGTATTACGGAACCCCTGTCGCCACATCACGGTTAGGCATCCATTGGCCAGGGGGTCTGGCGGGTGTTCCGAAGCCCGTTGAAGACTCCCGCACCAAGGGTCGGCCGCCGCCGAGTTCGCGCCGCCCCTTTCGGCGGGAGGCCGCCGGGCGGCGTCCCCGGCGGGCGGTCCCGGCGGCGAGTTCCATGGCACCAGCACCACACGCACCACACGCACGACACGCGCGAGACGGCGCGTCGAGGTGACATCTCCGGCCGCTGCCGCGGCGAGGGGGCGTGGGCCGGTCACCGTACCGGCCGAGAGGGGTCCAGGACGATGACGGCACCACTGCACGACACGACGGGCGCGGCCGAGGCCCTGCTGGACCCGGCGGCCGCCGGTCCGGCCGGGCGGAAGATCGCCGGCCGGTCGCCGGCCCAGATCGCCTGGAGCAGACTCAGGCGCGACAAGGTCGCGCTGGCCGGCGGCTGCGTCGTGCTCTTCCTCGTCCTCGTCGCGCTCTTCGCGCCCCTGATCGTCCACCAGTTCGGCCATGCGCCCAATGAGTTCCACGACGACCCCGGCCACATCGACGCCCTGCTGGGCGGCAAGCCGGTCGGCAGGTGGGGCGGCATGAGCTCGGACTTCCTCTTCGGCCTCGAACCCGTCAACGGGCGGGACGTCTTCAGCCGCGTCGTCTACGGCACCCGCATCTCCCTGCTCGTCGCCTTCGCCTCGGCGGTCTTCGCCGTCCTGCTCGGCACCGTCTTCGGCGTGGTCGCGGGCTACTTCGGCGGCGTGGTGGACGCGGTCATCAGCCGCGTCATGGACCTGCTGCTGGCCTTCCCGCAGCTGATGTTCGCCCTCGCGCTGGTCGCGGTGGTGCCGAACGAGCTGTGGGGGCTGACCGGCACCGGGGTGCGGGTCGGCGTGCTGATCGCGGTGATCGGCTTCTTCGGCTGGCCGTACGTCGGCCGGATCGTGCGCGGCCAGACGCTCAGCCTGCGTGAGCGGGAGTACGTGGAGGCGGCCCGCAGCCTCGGCGCGGGCTCCCGGTACATCCTGTTCCGGGAGCTGCTGCCCAACCTGGTCGCGCCGATCACCGTGTACATGACGCTGATGATCCCGACCAACATCCTCACCGAGGCAGCGCTGAGCTTCCTCGGCGCCGGGGTCAAGCCGCCCACCCCGTCCTGGGGCCAGATGCTGTCGACCGCCGTACGCACGTACAACATCGACCCGCCCTTCATGATCTTCCCCGGCCTGGCCATCTTCGTCACCGTCCTGGCCTTCAACCTCCTCGGTGACGGCGTGCGCGACGCGCTGGATCCGAAGGGCACCCGCTGACCGCAACTCCCGGGCGGGCCGCCGGGCCCGCGGGCCCGGCCCCCGGGCCGAGCTTCACGCAGACGCCACCACCACGGAGGTAGTGAGACCGTGACCACCCAACGCGCGCCGAGGCGCAGACCCGCCCAGGGGGCGGCCCTGGCCGTCGCCACCCTGCTCGTCGCCACCGCCTGCGGCGGCGACGACAGCTCCGGCTCGGGCCCCGGCTTCAACGCCGCGGTCGGCAAGACGGCCACCGCCTCCGCCAAGCAGGGCGGCACGCTGAAGTTCATCAGCACCCAGGACGCCGACTCCTGGGACCCCACCCGCGGCTACTACGGCTTCGTCTGGGACTACGCGCGTTACTACACGCGCCAGCTGGTCACCTACAAGGCGGCGCCCGGCGCGGCGAGCGCGGAGCTGGTGCCGGACCTGGCCACCTCCACCGCCCGCGTCTCGCCGGACGGAAAGACCTACAGCTACACCCTGCGCGACGGCGTCACCTGGGAGGACGGCAAGCCGATCACGGCGAAGGACATCAAGTACGGCATCGAGCGCGCCTGGGCGCAGGACGTGCTCTCCGGCGGCCCGGTCTACCTGAAGAACGTGCTCGACCCCGAGGGCGAGTACCCCGGCCCGTACAAGGACCCCGCCAAGGACAAGCTCGGCCTGAAGGCGATCGAGACCCCGGACGACAAGACGATCGTCTTCCACCTGCCCGCGCGTAACGGCGACTTCGAGCAGATGCTCGCCCTGCCCGCCGCGTCCCCGGTGCGTCAGGACAAGGACACCAAGTCCCAGTACGGGCAGCACCCGTTCTCCTCCGGGCCGTACAAGTGGAAGTCGTACTCGCCCAACAAGTCGATGGAACTGGTGCGCAACCCGAACTGGAAGCGCGCGTCCGACCCCGTCCGCAAGGCCCTGCCCGACAAGATCACCATCACCTGGCTGACCAACGCCGACGAGATGGACAAGCGCCTGATCAAAGGCGACTACGACCTGGAGCTGAACGCCACCGGCATGGGCCAGGAGGGCCGCGTCGAGGCGCTGCGCAAGCACCGCGGCAACGTCGACAACCCCTCCACCGGCTTCATCCGCTACGCGGTCTTTCCGCAGATCGTCAAGCCGTTCGACAACATCGAGTGCCGTAAGGCCGTCATCTACGGCGCCGACAAGAAGTCGCTGCAGACCGCGCGCGGCGGCCCGCAGGCGGGCGGCGACATCGCCACCAACATGCTGCCGCCGGTCGTCAAGGGCGCCGACCCCGCCTACGACCCGTACACCGCGCTGAAGGGCGCCCCCGACACCGCGAAGGCCAGGGACGCGCTGCGCAAGTGCGGCAGGCCGAACGGCTTCAAGACCACCATCGCGGTGCGCAACAACAAGCCCGTCGAGATCGCCACCGCCGAATCCCTCCAGGCGTCGCTGAAGAAGGTCGGCATCGACGCGCAGATCGACGAGTACGACGGCTCGCAGACCACCGGCATCATCGGCAACCCCGGCGTGGTCAGGCGCAAGAACTACGGGATCATCATCATGGGCTGGGGCCCGGACTTCCTCACCGGGCAGGGCTTCTCGCTGCCGCTGGTCTCCGGCAAGTACATCACCGAGAACGGCAACAACAACTACAGCATGCTCGACGACCCGTCGATCGACGCGCTGTTCACCAGGGCCCAGGGCGAGCTGGACCAGGACAAGGCCGCCGCGCTCTACGCCGAGATCAACCGGAAGGTCTCCGAACACGCCGTGTACCTGCCGTTCGTGTTCGAGAAGAACATCATCTGGCGCAGCTCGCGGCTGACCAACGTCTACACGGCCGACGCCTACAACGGCCGGTACGACTACGCGTCCCTGGGCGTCGCCAAGTGAGCGCCGGGCCCCGGCCGGCCGGGGCACGAGGCACGAAGGGCAGGTGAGGGCCGCCCGCCCGGGCCCTTCGGCCGCCGCACGCGCGCGGCGGCCGAAGGGCCCGCGGCCCGGCCGCACGCGGTGATCGCATACCTCGTCAGACGCCTGTTCGGCGTCGTCATGACCCTGCTGGTGGTCGTCCTGGTGACGTTCGTGATCTTCTTCGGCATCCCGAAGATGACCGGCGTCGACCCGGCCACCATGTACGTCGGCCGGCAGGCCGACGCGCGCGCCATCGAGGCCGTCCGGCAGAAGCTGGGCCTGGACGACCCGATCCTGGTCCAGTTCTGGCACTTCCTGTGCGGCCTGTTCGCCGGCCGCGACTACACCGGCGGCGGGGACACCGTGCACTGCTCGGCGCCCTGCTTCGGCTACTCCTTCGTCCACGAGCAGCCCATATGGCCGGAGCTGACCGACCGGCTGCCGGTCACCCTCGGCCTCGCGGGCGGCGCGTGCGTGCTGTGGCTCGCCGGCGGCGTGGCCACCGGCATCCTCTCCGCGCTCAAACGCGGCAGCCTGTGGGACCGTACGGCGATGGGCGTGGCCCTGGCGGGTGTGTCGCTGCCGATCTACTTCACCGGCGTCATCAGCCTCGCCGTCTTCTCGTACAACCTGGACTGGGTCAGCAACGAGTACACGCCCTTCGGCCAGGACCCGGCCCGGTGGTTCAGCGGCATGATCCTGCCCTGGGTCACCCTCGCCTTCCTGTACGCGGCGATGTACGCCCGGCTGACCCGGGCCACCATGCTGGAGGTGCTGGGCGAGGACTACATCCGCACCGCGCGCGCCAAGGGCCTGCGCGAGCGGACCGTCATCGGCAAGCACGCCATGCGCTCCACCATGACCCCGGTCCTGACCATCCTCGGCATGGACCTCGGCGCCCTGATCGGCGGCGCGATCCTCACCGAGACCACCTTCAGCCTGCCGGGCCTGGGCCAGGCGGCGGTCCGGGCGATCGACGAGCGCGACCTGCCGCTGATCCTCGGCGTCACGCTGGTCACCGCGGCCTCGGTGGTCGTCGCCAACCTCGTCGTGGACCTGCTGTACGCCGTGATCGACCCCCGAGTGAGGCTGTCGTGACCGACCTGACCAAGCCCGCCCCGCCGCCCGCCGCGCCCGCCTTCCTGGACGTACGGGACCTGCGGGTGCACTTCCCCACCGACGACGGCCTGGTGCGGTCCGTGGACGGGCTGTCCTTCACGCTGGAGCGCGGCCGGACGCTGGGCATCGTGGGCGAGTCCGGCTCCGGCAAGTCGGTGACCTCGCTGGCCGTCATGGGCCTGCACACGGTCGGGCAGTACGGCCGCGGCCGGGCGCGGCTGTCGGGCGAGATCTGGTTCGACGGGCGGGAGCTGCTGTCCGCCGACCCCGACGAGGTGCGCCGCCTGCGCGGCCGCGAGATGGCGATGATCTTCCAGGACCCGCTGTCCGCCATGCACCCCTACTACACGGTCGGCGCGCAGATCGTGGAGGCGTACCGGGTGCACCACGACGTGTCCAGGCAGGTGGCGCGGCGGCGCGCCGTCGAACTGCTGGACCGCGTCGGCATCCCGCAGCCCGACCGGCGCGCCGACAGCTACCCGCACGAGTTCTCCGGCGGCATGCGCCAGCGCGCGATGATCGCCATGGCGCTGGTCAACAACCCCGAGCTGCTGATCGCCGACGAGCCGACCACCGCCCTGGACGTCACCGTGCAGGCGCAGATCCTCGACCTCATCCGCGACCTCCAGAAGGAGTTCGGCTCGGCGGTCGTGATCATCACCCACGACCTGGGGGTCGTCGCCGAGCTGGCCGACGACATCCTCGTGATGTACGCGGGACGCTGCGTCGAGCGCGGACCCGCCGAACAGGTCTTCCACGAGCCCCGGCACCCGTACACCTGGGGACTGCTCGGCTCCATGCCGCGCATCGACCGCGAGCACACCGACCGGCTCGTCCCCGTCCGGGGCACGCCGCCCAGCCTCATCGACGTACCGCCCGGCTGCGCCTTCCACCCCCGCTGCCCGTACGCCGACGTGCCGGACGGCGGGGTCACCCGCACCGAGCGGCCGCGGCTGCGGGAGGTGGCGGCCGGGCACCTCGCCGCCTGCCACCTGGCGGCGGAGGACCGGGCGCGGATCTGGGCCGAAGAGATCGCGCCGAAGCTGTGAGCGCCGAAGCTGTGAGGGCCGAGGCGCCGGGGACGGCACACGCAGCCGGGAGAGGCACGAGGACATGACGACCCCCGAGAGCACCACCGACGAGAGCCCGGGCGGCCGGAGCGCGGCCCCCGGGCCCCAGACCGCCGCCGCGGCGGCCGACGACGGGCCCGAGCCGCTGCTGAGGGTGACCGGCCTGGTCAAGCACTTCCCCATCCGCACGGGCCTGCTGCGGCGGCAGACCGGCGCGGTGCGCGCGGTCGACGGACTGGACTTCGAGGTACGCGCGGGGGAGACCCTGGGCGTGGTGGGCGAGTCGGGCTGCGGCAAGTCCACCATGGGCCGCCTGGTCNAGTCGGGCTGCGGCAAGTCCACCATGGGCCGCCTGGTCACCCGGCTGCTGGAGCCCACCGGCGGGCGCATCGAGTTCGAGGGCACGGACATCACGCACCTGGGCCCCGCGCGCATGCGGCCGCTGCGCCGCGACGTCCAGATGATCTTCCAGGACCCGTACTCGTCGCTCAACCCGCGGCACACCGTCGGCACGATCGTCGGCGCGCCCTTCCGGCTCCAGGGCGTCCACCCGGACGGCGGCGTCACGGCGGAGGTGCAGCGGCTGCTGGACCTGGTCGGCCTGAACCCGGAGCACTACAACCGCTATCCGCACGAGTTCTCCGGCGGCCAGCGGCAGCGCATCGGCATCGCCCGGGCGCTGGCGCTGCGGCCCAGGCTGGTGGTGGCCGACGAACCGGTGTCGGCGCTGGACGTGTCCATCCAGGCCCAGGTGGTGAACCTGCTGGACGACCTCCAGCGGGAGCTGGGTCTGACGTACGTGATCATCGCCCACGACCTGTCGGTCATCCGGCACGTCTCGGACCGCATCGCGGTGATGTACCTCGGCAAGATCGTGGAACTGGCCGAGCGGCGGGCGCTGTACGGAACGCCCATGCACCCGTACACCACGGCGCTGCTGTCCGCGGTGCCGGTGCCCGACCCCAGGCGGCGCGCGCGGCGGGAGCGCATCCTGCTCACCGGCGACGTACCCTCGCCCATCGCGCCGCCGCCCGGCTGCCGCTTCCACACCCGGTGCTGGAAGGCCACCGAGGTGTGCGCCGCCCAGGAGCCGCCGCTGGCCGCGCTCGCGCCCGGCCACCGGGTGGCCTGCCACCACCCGGAGAACGCGCCGGACCGGGCGCCGGAGCCGGGCGGGTGACGGGACGGGGGCGGACCGGCGCTCAGAACGCGGACGGCGCGGACGGCGGCTCGACGAGGCCGAGCTGGACGAGCTGGGAGAGCGCGTCGTAGAAGTACTCCCCGCCCACCACCCGCCCCCGCTCGTCGTAGCGCAGGATCTCGCAGACCGTCATGCGCATCGGCCGGTGGGTGGGCGGGACGCCGGGGACCAGCTCGCCGTCGTTGACGCCCTCGCTGACGAACACGGCGACGGTGTGGTCCCCCGCGTCGTAGAACCGCTCCTCCTCCACCGTCACGTCGGAGAAGGCGACGGTGGCCCGCCGGGAGTGCTCCACCACGTCCGCGACACCCTTGATCGTCGCGCCCGCCGGGTGGTCCACGATCGCCACGTCCGGGCTGAGCCACGCGGCCGCCGCCTCCCAGTCCCGGGCGCGGAACGCCCGGGCCAGCCGCTTGTGCGTGTCGAGGTTGCCCACCGCGCGCCTCCGGGTGCGTAGACCGTGCCGGACCGTCCCGGACCGTCCCGGCCAGTGTGCGCGCCGCCGCTCAGCGACCGCTCAGCGCGAGGTCGCGCCGGTCCGTTCACCGGCTGCCTCGCCCGGGGCACCGGCGGCGGGCCGCGCTCGCCGGAGACATTCCAGGCGGCTGGCGTGCAGCACCCCCGGGGAACGCGCGCCGCGCCCCGGCCCGGCCCCGGCTCGTAGAATCGTGGCCACCATGGCATACCTCGACCACGCCGCCACCACTCCCATGCGCCCCGCGGCGGTACGGGCGATGACCGCCCAGCTCACCGCCACCGGCAACGCGTCCTCCCTGCACGCGGCCGGCCGGCGCGCGCGGCGCGCGGTGGAGGAGGCGCGGGAGTCCCTCGCCGCCTCGCTGGGCGCGCGGCCGAGCGAGGTGGTGTTCACGGCCGGCGGCACGGAGGCGGACAACCTCGCGGTCAAGGGCCTGTACTGGGCCCGCCGGGCCGCCGACCCGGCCCGTACGCGCGTGCTGGCCAGCCCGGTGGAGCACCACGCCGTGCTGGACGCGGTGCACTGGCTCGCCGGCCACGAGGGCGCGCGCGTGGAGTGGCTGCCGGTCGACTCCTACGGGCGGGTGCACCCGGAGGCGCTGCGCGAGGCCGTCGCCCGCGACCCGGGCAGCGTGGCGCTGGCGACCGTGATGTGGGCCAACAACGAGATCGGCACGGTCATGCCGGTGCGCGAACTGGCCTCGGTGGCCGCCGAGTTCGGCGTGCCGCTGCACGCCGACGCGGTGCAGGCCGTCGGCCAGGTGCCGGTCGACTTCGCCGCCTCGGGCCTGGCCGCCATGACGGTCAGCGGCCACAAGACGGGCGGACCGTACGGCACCGGGGCGCTGCTGCTGCGCCGCGAGTACGAGCCGGTGCCGCTGCTGCACGGCGGCGGCCAGGAGCGGCAGGTACGGTCCGGGACGCTCGACGTGCCGGCCGCGGTGGCCTTCGCCGTGGCGGCGGCGGAGGCGGTCGCGCTCCGGAAGGAGTTCGCGCGGGAGACCGGCGCGCTGCGCGACGCGCTCGTCGCCGCCGTGCGCCAGGCCGTACCCGACGCGGTGCTCGGCGGCGACCCCGACCCGGCCGGCCGGCTCCCCGGCAACGCGCACTTCTCCTTCCCCGGCTGCGAGGGCGACTCGCTGCTGATGCTGCTGGACGCGCAGGGCATCGAGTGCTCCACCGGCTCCGCCTGCACGGCCGGGGTCGCCCAGCCCAGCCACGTGGTGCTGGCCACCGGCACCGACCCGGACCTGGCACGCGGCACGCTGCGCTTCTCCTTCGGGCACACGTCCACGAAGGCCGACGTGGACGCGGTGGCGGAGGCGATCGGCCCGGCGGTGGCGCGGGCGCGCTGCGCGGGCCTGATCTGAGCCACGCCCGCCCCAGGATTCCCGGCCCGGCGGCCTGTCGCTTTCTCATTCTTTTCTCATCCGCATGTGCCGTGCAGGTATCGTCAAGGAAAGTGTGGACCGGGAATCAACTCGGCTCCTCCTGTTTCTGTGAGACTTGATCAGGCGCGACGCGACCGTGCGGGGGAATCACCTCCCTTCGGTGCGGGCGCTGCCAATGGATTGTGTATTCGGACGGCGGCGCGCAGGCGACGCCGTCCTTGCGGGACGGAGACAGGAACATGCGGAAAGCAGCCAAGGGTACGGTCGCACTGGCCGCCGTGTGCGCGGCGGTGGCGTGCGGGACCGCCGCCGCCTCGCCCATGTCGGCGGCGGCGACTTGGAGGGTGTCCCCGGCGGGGAACGTCACCTACACCTCCCAGGAAGTGACGATCAAGGGCAAGACGAGCGGGTTCACCGTCCGCTGTACGGCGTCGTTCGGCGGCGAGTTCTACAAGGAAGACCAGGGCAGCCTCGGGAAGATCCCCAACATGTATTTCAACAAATGTAATTCCGGGATCACGGATATGGGGACCACGGGCGAATCCATACGTACCGTTTCCTACAACGCCGGGACCGGCACGGCGACGCTGGACCTCTACAGCCTGGGGTGGGTGGTGCGGGGCTCCAGTTGCAACTCCTCCATCACACCCGAGGGCAGCCTCCAGGGTCTGCGCGTGGCCTTCAAGAACGCCACGAGCGAGATGACCATCACAGAGAGCAGTCATCTGCGGGCCAGGGACAGTGCCGCCCCGTGCTTCACGCCGGGCGAGGCGATCGACATCCGGGGCACGTTCAAAATCAGCCCGGCGCAGAAGATCACCCTGAGCTGACCCGCGTCGATGGACGGTCCTCCCGTGGCCTTGCCGGCCGCGGGAGGACCGCCAGTGCGGCTCCCGGCGCGTCAGGGCGGATCAGGAGTCACGGAAGAGAGACTTTTCCCGTTCACGATCCGGTGTTCTGCGTCCGGTGTTCTGGAGGGATTCCAGAGACCGCCTGGCGCCCGGGGTACCGCATGGTACCTAGATGGTTTCGGCAAGCACCCGGGCTTGACTTGCCGGAAAGGCGCAACCATTTCGGGCGTCTTGCGCGGCGGGACGTGCCTCATGCCGATCCAAGCGGACGGGCGGCTGTGCGCGAGTGATAATCTGCGGCGATGAACAGTGCGCGGAGGACAGCGGGCGGCGCTGTGCGGGGGAGTCGCAGGGGCAAGCGCCTGCCCAGCGGCCGGCACGGGCTGAGCCGCGAGGACGTGGCGGCCTCGCAGCGCGAGCGCATCGTCTGGGCCCTGTTCGACGCCGTGGCCGAAAAGGGCTACCCCGCGACCACCATCCAGGACGTGGTCGCCCGCGCCGAGATCTCCCGCCGCACCTTCTACGAGCACTTCCCCAGCAAGGAAGCCTGCTTCCTGGCCGCCTTCGACGGCGCCGTCGGCGAGGTGGGCGCCAGACTGGAGGCGGCCCTCGACGCGGTGCCCAAGGACGACTGGCGCGAGCGCGTCCGCCGCTCGTGGCGCGTCTTCCTCGCCGCCCTGGCCGAGAACCCGTCGGTCACCCGGTCGCTGTACGTGGAGACGTTCTCGGCCGGACCCGCCCTCATCGAGCGCACGACGGCCATCAACGCGTACTTCGCCGACGTCTTCCGCACACTCCACCGGCGGGCCCGCGACCAGGACCCCGCCCTCCGGGAATTGCCGCCCGGAGTGTTCGACCTGTATATCGGCGGCACGGCCGAACGTATCCGCGACTGCCTGCACACGCGCGGCGCGGCCGCCCTCCCCGAACTCGAAGAACTCTTCACGGAGACCGTTTTCATCATCTTCGGAAAACACTGAATTTCCGGAGAATTCCGCGCAGAACCGCTCCCGGGGCGGCGGCCGGCGCCTTCGGGCGGCCGCCACTCGGGAATCCCGGCCCGCGCGGCACCGGGAAACCCGTGCGCGGTGTCCCGGCCGGGCCCCGTACCCTGGAGTCGCTATGAACGACTTTCCCGGCGCCCCCGCTCCCGCCTCCGCCGCTCCCGCCGCCCCCGGCCGGGACGGCGACCGGCTGCGCGTGCTCGCCGCCATGTCCGGCGGCGTCGACTCGGCGGTCGCCGCCGCGCGCGCGGCCGAGGCGGGCCACGACGTGACCGGCGTGCACCTCGCCCTGTCCGCCAACCCCCAGTCCTTCCGCACCGGCGCGCGCGGCTGCTGCACGGTGGAGGACGCGCGCGACGCCCGCCGCGCCGCCGACGTGATCGGCATCCCCTTCTACGTGTGGGACCTGGCCGAGCGGTTCCGGCAGGACGTGGTCGAGGACTTCGTCGCCGAGTACGAGGCGGGCCGCACGCCGAACCCGTGCCTGCGCTGCAACGAGAAGATCAAGTTCGCCGCGCTGCTGGACAAGGCCCTCGCCCTCGGCTTCGACGCGGTGTGCACCGGCCACTACGCGCGCGTCGTACGCCGCCCGGACGGCACCCGCGAGCTGCACCGCGCCGCCGACGCGGCCAAGGACCAGTCGTACGTGCTCGGCGTGCTCGACGCCCGCCAGCTCGCCCACGCCCTCTTCCCGCTCGGCGACACGCCCACCACCAAGGACGAGATCCGCGCCGAGGCCGAGGCCCGGGGCCTGGCGGTCGCCCGCAAGCCCGACAGCCACGACATCTGCTTCATCGCCGACGGCGACACGCAGGGCTTCCTCGCCCGCCGCCTGGGCACGTCCGAGGGCGCCGTCGTGGACGAGGACGGCCACCGCCTGGGCACCCACCAGGGCGCGTACGGCTTCACCGTCGGCCAGCGCAGGGGCTTGGCGCTGGGCCGCCCGGCCCCGGACGGCAAGCCGCGCTACGTGCTCGACATCTCCCCGGTGGACAACACGGTCACGGTCGGCCCCGCCGCGTCCCTCGACGTCACCGCCCTCACCGCCATCCGCCCCCGCTGGTGCGGCCCGGCCCCCACCGGCCCCGGCACGTACACCGCCCAGCTCCGCGCCCACGGCGCCGCCGCCCCCGTCACCGCCGAGCTGGCGGACGGTGAACTGCGGGTGGCCTTCGCCGAGCCGGTCCGGGGCGTGGCGCCGGGCCAGGCGGTGGTGCTGTACGACGGCACGCGCGTGGTCGGCTCGGCCACGATCGCCTCGACGCGGCGGGCGGCGGCGGTCGCCCGCTGACCGGTCCCGGGCGTGTGGGCCTTGGACGGGACCCGAAGATCCTGGTTGGCTTGGCGGCGGGTCCGGAAGGCCGCACCACCGCGCGGCGTGGAACGGATGGGAGAGGTTGCCCGGTGGAGATCCCTCGCCTTGAGGAAGTACGCCTGACCGCGTTCAAGAGCTTCGTCGGTCAGCGGCTGGACCTCCGCGACCTCACTCTCCTCATCGGGCGGAACGGCAGCGGCAAGTCCAACGCCCTGGACGCCCTGGTGGTCCTCTCCCGGCTGGCCCAGGGCGAGCCGCTGCGCGACGCCATGGACGGTCCGAGGGCGGGCGAGGAGCCCATCCGGGGCGGCGCGGAGGGCTGCGCGCCACTGGGCCGCGACAGCTTCGCCATTGGCTGCCGGGTCAGCGCGGGGGACGTGCTGCTCGATATCGACGTGGAGGTCGCGGTGCGCCCCGAGGTGCGCATCGTCAAGGAGTCGCTGACCGCGGTCGACAGGCTGAGTTACGGCAGCAGGCACGTCGCCGCCGGTCGCGTACTCCTGGCCAGTGAAGAGCCGGACCCCCGGCGAAGCGACGTGTACGTGCGCTACTTCAACGCCAAGCGGGGCCCCGATCCAGGGACGCCCTTCTCCACCGACCGGCTGCTGACCAGCCAGGTGCCGGTCCGCGTCCCCGCCACCACCGAGGCCACCAAGCTGGTACACCGGGCGGCGGAGTACGTGCTGACGGCGCTGCGCGACGTGTTTCTCCTCGACCCCGTGCCGCACCTCATGCGGCAGTACGTCAACGCGCGCGACCACGAACTACGCCGCAGCGCCGACAACCTCAGCGCGGCGGTCACCGAGCTGCGGCGGTCCGACCCGGACGGCTTCGCCCGGCTCAAGCAACTCATCGCGGCCATGCCGGAGTACCCGGTGGTCGAGATCGGGAGCGTCGGCACGCCGCTGGGCGACGTGCAGCTCGTCCTCCACGAGGAGGGTTTCCACGGCTCGGTGAACGAGGTCCCCGCCCGGCTGCTGAGCGACGGCATGCTGCGGTTTCTCGCCTTCGGAACCGCGCTGCTGAGCGCTCCCGTGGCCCAGAACGGACCACCGGCACCGGACGGCGGCGAGGGCGCACCCGCCGCGCAGCGCCTCCTCGTCGTGGAGGAGATCGAGAACGGCCTGTACCCCACACAGGCCGCCGGTGTCCTGCGCCTGATGAAGGAGGAGTCACAGCGGCGGCGCATCGGCATCCTCTTCACTACGCACAGCCCCGCGCTGCTGAACTCCCTCACCGCTGACGACCACGCGGGGGTCGTCGTCTGCGCGCGGGACCCGGAGACCGGGGAGAGCCGCTTGACGCGGCTGGTGGACCTGCCCGGCTACGTGGAACTCTTCGCCGCGGGCGACCTGGGAGACGCGGTCACCAAGGACCGGCTCCCGGCCGCCACCCGGCCCCGCGCGGAGACCACGCAGGGCATCGAGGACTTCTTGAGGAGCCTGTGAGCAGGAAGCACAGCGCGGACCTGCCATTGCGGATCGTCGACTTCCTCGACACCTCGATCCTCCTGGAGCTCTTGGACGTCCCGCACAGGAACGCCCACCGCGCCGAGGTCACGGCCGAGATGGAACGCCGCCGCCAGGAGGGGGTCAGCTTCGTCCTCCCGGCCGCCACCGTGATCGAGACCGGCAACCACGTGTTCCAGGTGGACAATGGCCACGCCCGGCGGGAATGCGCCCGCCGTTTCACCGACCTGCTCCGAGCCACGGCGGCCCACAAGACGCCATGGATGATGAACGAGCACACGTGGGACTCGGCGTTTCTGACGGCCCTGTGCGAGGGCGGTACCACCGGCATACCGCTCACCGAGCACGCGGTGCGGAAACTGCTCGGGGCCGGAGACCTCAGCATCGTCGCCGAGCGCGACCTGTTCGCGCGGAGGGTCGCGGCTCGGGTGCGGATCTGGACATTAGAGAGGACGATGCAGGCGTACGCCGATCCGCCCTGACGACGTGCGATGGTCTGGCCCCGGCCGCCGTCCGCTCCGGCGCTCAGGGCGGCGGGGCCGCAGTTTACCCGGAGATCTCCCAGGGATTCACCAGCAGGACGCCGGTGCGCGCGTCATAGGAGCGGCTGCCGAACTCCAGGCCCTCGAACGGTGTGGACAGCAGGAACTCGTCGAAGCCGTCGTTCCCCAGCTTGATCCACCGCTGGAGCATGGCGGGCAGCGCATCGATCTCGGTGTCCGCCAGCTCCGCGTCGAAGTGCCGACGCTGGTCCTCGGGCAGTGACTCCCGGATGTCCCGGATGGTGCGCAGCGGGTGCGGGCCGTGGGCGGCGTCAGCCGAGTGCGGCGTGTCGCCGGGTGCGGATGTCATGGCGGCCCCCTCTGCTGCGTGTGCGGTGGGCAAGGCTGTCCTCTTCCTCAAGGCTACGGGCTCGCGCCGACAAGGGCGGGGTCAGCGCAGGTCGAACTCTCCGGCCTTCGCGGCGCGGATGAAGGCCCGGAGTGCGGTGGGGCGGGTGGTGATCACCTGGGTGGGGTCGGCGCTCTCGCGGATGGCTACGCGGTCGCCGTCCGTGGCCAGCTCCACGCAGTTGTTCCCTCCAGCGTCGGAAAAGGAGGATTTCACCCATGCCAGCTCGACGCAGTTGTTCCCTCCGTTGCCACAGTAGGAGGACTGGCGCCAGGGGAGGTCGGTCATCGATGACTCCTTCGATCGGGACTCTTACTGAGACTCAGGCAGCCGATCGAACTTTCCGGCCTTCGTGGCGCGAATGAAGGCGCGGAGGCCGACGGGGTGGGTGGTGATCACCTGGGCGGGGTCGGTGCTCTCGCGGATGGCTATGCGGTCGCCGTTCTTGGCGNATCGAACTTTCCGGCCTTCGTGGCGCGAATGAAGGCGCGGAGGCCGACGGGGTGGGTGGTGATCACCTGGGCGGGGTCGGTGCTCTCGCGGATGGCTATGCGGTCGCCGTTCTTGGCCAGCTCGACGCAGTTGTTCCCTCCGTTGCCACAGTAGGAGGACTGGCGCCAGGGGAGGTCGGTCATCGATGACTCCTTCGATCGGGACTCTTACTGAGACTCAGGCAGCCGATCGAACTTTCCGGCCTTCGTGGCGCGAATGAAGGCGCGGAGGCCGACGGGGTGGGTGGTGATCACCTGGGCGGGGTCGGTGCTCTCGCGGATGGCTATGCGGTCGCCGTTCTTGGCGAGCTCGACGCAGTTGTTCCCTCCGTTGGCGCAGTACGAGGACTGCCGCCAGAGGCGGTCTGTCACCGTCTGTTCTCCTCAAATCTGGTCTGCGATGGAGCGGATGAAGTCCCGGGACTTCTCGGGAGTCAACGCCTTTCTCTCCACCACGTCCAGTCGCCTGCGAAAGTTCTCCAACTGCGTAGGGGAGTCGATGAAGACCGCCCCGGTGGGCGCGTCCATGTGAACCGTGTCGAGGCCCGGATGGGGCGCTTCGGCGTACAGCACAGAGGAGTCTCCCATCAGCGGGAAGCCACCAGCCTCGAAGGGGATGGCAACGAGGGTAACGCTGCTCCGCTCGCTCGCCTCCAGCAGCCGTTCCAACTGGGCTCGTGCGACCTTGCGGCCACCGAGCTGCATCCTCAGCGCAGCTTCGTGGATCGCTCCCACGTACGGGATGGGGTTGTCCCCCGTGACCACGGTCTGACGGGCGAGACGGTGTGCAACGCGCAGTTCGAGTTCGAGACGTGGCAGTGGTGGCAGGAACAGATTGAAGACGGCACGAGCGTGGTCCTCGGTCTGGAACAGCCCGGGCAGGTGGGCCGTCTGCACGGTGCGTAGGCGCACGGCGTGGTGCTCGATCTCAGAGACGTCGAGGAAGCCGGGCGGGATCTTTCCCCGGTACTCCTCCCACCAGCCCGTCCTACGTCCTCCGGTCATCTCGGCGAGAGCGTCGACGAACCTCTCGTCGGAGCACTGGTAAATGCTGGCCAGGCGGCGTAGCCGGTCCTCGCTGATGCCGAAGCGACCGGCCTCGATGTTGGAGATCATCGTCCGGTCCGTCCCGAGCAGGCCCGCAGCCGTGGGCGCGGACATGCCCGCCGCCTCCCGAAGTCTCCGAAGCTCGGTGCCGAAACGGCGCTGACGGGCTGTCGGGGTCTGCCTCGGTGCCATGCGTCCTCTCCTCGCTCGCGCACAGTCTGCCGACCTCGGCGTCACGAAGCCACCGCGAGCCATGGATCTAACCCGTTCTAGTGAATTCGGTAGCAACCGTTATATGTCCTCGCCTACGGTAACCACACCTCGCCCGAGCCGGGCCGCCAACGCCAGCGACGGCGAACGATTTCATCCGCCACGCCCACCCACCGGAGGTGCCCGCGTGCAATCGATCCCGGCCCTGATCCCGTTCACCGAACCCTGGGACTACCACCTCGAAGTCCCCCGCGACCCGCGCGCGCCCGGGATCGCCCGGGCCGTTCTCGACGCCGTACTGACCGCCCATCACCTGTCCGAACTGGCCAGCCGGGCCGTCCTGCTGACGTCCGAGCTGACGACCAACGCCGGTGCGCCATGAGGCGCTCTGTTGTATCCCCGGCTCAACCGGGAGGAATTGAAGGGAGATTCCTGGGTCTGATGGCTTACCTGGACTCGAAAGGGAAAGGGGACCGTAGCATGCCAGAAAATCAACGATCGTGTTCAAGTGCGGAAGCGATGCGTTGAGGGACCCGCGCGATATGGCGAAAGCTGGACTGCCTGAACCCCAATCTCCAAAGGATGAAATGTGTCGCATCCGCCGGAAATCCGTGCTTGTTACCGGCGCCATGCCCTGCGGTGGAGTGACTGCGTATCCGTCGCACCCTTCGGGCCGTGGAGTGATTCCCAGTGAGGGAATTCAAGGAGATGAATGGGGCGCCTACGTCGCGCTAGACACGTACAACAGAGACGAACATGGGATCACCTACAGGGCGCTAGCCCCATGGTGACGGAGGCCCCGTAGTAGTCGCAGGAGTAGCGACCTGCCGAGGCGGGCGGGAAAGCCGTCCACAGGGCGAAGGGGGCCAGGTGATTCGGACATCACGATGCTGGGAGGTATGCGTAATACAGAACGCCGAAACGGTACTTGATGTCCTGCGTGAACGCGGCAGGCGCGGCCTGCCGTGCGATGAGCTGTATCGGCAGCTGTTCAACCCGAACCTGTATCTGCTGGCCTACGGGCGCATCTATGCCAACCACGGCGCGATGACCCCCGGGGCCTGCGGGGAGACCGCAGACGGCATGTCCGAAACCAAAATCGGGCGCATCACTGAAGCCATGCGCCACGAGCGTTACCGCTTCCGCCCAGTTCGGCGCGTCCATATTCCGAAATCTAACGGGAAGACGCGTCCGCTCGGCCTGCCATCCTGGTCGGACAAGCTTGTCGGCGAGGTAATCCGTCTTCTGCTGGAAGCGTATTACGAGCCGCAGTTCTCCGGCCGCTCCCACGGTTTCCGTCCCGGTCGAGGATGCCACACGGCGCTGTCCGAAGTGACACACAACTGGACCGGGACAACCTGGTTTATCGAGGGAGACATCTCCGACTGCTTCGGCTCGCTCGACCATGAGGTCTTGCTGGCTGCTCTGTCGAAGAAGATCCGAGATAACCGGTTCCTCCGCCTCATCCAACAGATGCTGAAGGCAGGATACCTGGAGGACTGGAAATGGCATGCCACCTTGTCGGGCTCCCCGCAAGGCGGTGTACTCTCCCCACTCCTGTCCAATATTTATATGGACCGGCTAGACACATTCGTCGAAACAGTTCTCATCCCGGAATACACCCGAGGGACCACTCGGCGGAGGAATCCGGAATACCAGAAGCTGGAAAACGCGATCTGGAGCACCCGACAGCGGCTCGCCAGGAGAAAGGAGCACACCGAGTCCGCTCAAGTCCGCCAGTGGCGCAGGGAGCTACGCCACCATCCCGTCGGTGATCCACATGATCCCGGCTACCGGCGGCTGCGCTACATCCGCTACGCGGACGACCACCTCCTCGGGTTCATCGGACCCAAGGCCGAAGCCGAGACGATCAAACAGCGCCTGGCCGCGTTTCTGCGCGACGACCTCAAGCTGGAACTCAACCAGGACAAGACCCTGATCACCCACGGCCGCACTCAGGCGGCCCGCTTCCTCGGCTACGAGATCACTGTCCAGCACGCCGACGCCAAGGTCTCCCGGGGCGGCCGTGTCAGTCGCGGCCTGCGCTCCATCAACGGAAAGATCTCGCTCCGCGTGCCCAAGAACGTGATCAAAGCCAAATGCGCCCCCTTCCTCCGGCGTGGCAAACCCACGCACTTGGACTCGCTGACTGGATGCACACCCTTCGACATCATCAGTCTCTACGGAGCCCAGTACCGGGGCATCGCCCAGTACTACCTGCTGGCCGGCGACGTCTGGAAACTCGACCGGCTCAAGGGGGTCATGCTGACCTCCCTGCTCAAGACCCTGGCAGCCAAGCACCGGTCCAGGGTGACCGCGATGGCCAACCGCTACAAGACAACCATCAAGACACCCCAGGGACCACGTAGGTGCTTCGAGGCCAGGATCGAACGCGAGGGCAGGAAACCACTGGTCGCACGGTTCGGTGGCATTCCCCTCACCCGGAAAAGGACGGCCGTCCTCGACGACCTCCCGTCCACCATGTTCACCCCGCACAGCCGCCCGCGCGGCAGCCAACTGATTGACCGGCTCCAACGCGGATGGTGCGAACTCTGCGAAAGGCGAACCGATGTGCAAGTGCACCAAGTCCGCTCCCTCGCAGAGCTACGCGGCCCGGGAGAACAGCCCGCCTGGGCGCAACTGATGCTCAAGAAACGGCGCAGAACACTCGTGGTCTGCCTGCCTTGTCACAGAGACGTCCATGCATGACCTGGGTGAGAAACACGCAGCAGTCACTGGAGAGCCCGCTGCATCGAAAGGGTGCACGGCGGGTTCGGGCCGGAGGCCACTGGAAAAGGGTCCACACAGTGGAAACCTCGCCAGTGGCCTACCGGTACTCCGCTACGCGACCGGGCCCGCGAGCGTCGGGCTCGTCTGGCGGTATCCGGTCCTCCGTGTCAGCGTGCAGGACTCGAACCCGTACGTTCCGGTGCCGCCCACGCCGTCCGCCGATCTCGACAGCGGGCGTGGGCTGCTGATCCTTCAGGCGCTCGCCGACCGCTGGGGATGCGTGGCGCTCGGCGAGGAGCTGTTCGGCATGGGCGGCAAGTCGATCTGGTTCGAACTGGCCTGGTACGGGCCGCCGCCCGCGGTCGCCGCCGCGTGCGGGCCCCGGCCGCCGTCCGCTCCGGCGCTCAGGGAGGCGGGATAGGAGCGAGTGGGGCGGCCCCGGGCGGCCCCGGGCGGACCGGGGGCGGCCTGGCCTCGGTGGATGCCGGGCGCTGGGAATCGAAAGGCCGGCCGACGGCGTTCGCCCGGTATGGCTTTCATCCACCACACCACCCTGAACCCCGGCAAGCTGGAGCTCATCGCCCCCTGGCTGCCCACCCGTCCCTGGTACGCCACAACCGCGCGCGACCCGGAGCTGACCAAGACCGGGGGCTTCCGTCTGGACGACCCGGCGGGCGAGGTCGGCATCGAGATCATGGTGGTCACCGACACGTCGGCCGGCAGCCCGGTCTCGTACCAGGTGCCGCTCACTTACCGCGGGGCGCCGCTCGACGGCGCCGACCAGGCCCTCATCGGCACCACGGAGCACGGCGTGCTGGGCAAGCGGTGGGTGTATGACGGGGTGCGCGACCCCGTCCTCGTCACCCAGCTGCTGGCGCTCCTCCGGGGACGCGCCGAGCCGCAGGCCCAGAACGTCAGCGACACCCCCGACCCCTCCGTCGTCCCGTACCTCGCCGGGCCCGCCCTCCCGGACGCGCTCGCGGTGAAGGACGTCGCCGACGGGCCGGACGGCACCGGCATCTCGGTGGAGAGCGCGGTGGCCGGTCCGGCGGGCGCGCCGGAGGGGGCCTGGCACCTGCGGGTGGTCCGCGCCCTGCGCCCGGACTGGCCCGACCAGCCCGAACAGCCGGACCCGCAGGCCGACAGCGGTCGTGCGCCGGCCCGGGGCCACGTCACCGCGGGCTGGCGCCTGCCGGACGGCGGTGAGCGCCGGGGCGTGTTCGCCGCCTTCTACGACGCGGCGCCCTGACGGCCCGTACGCCGACCCCGTACGCCGTCACCGGAAGCGGCCGTACGCGCGGGAGCGCGGGACGGGCGGCGGTGCCCCGAGCGGGCGCCGCCGCCCGGTGCGGCCGGGGCGCGACCGGCGGTCAGGAGGGGCCCGCCGACGCGTCGGCGCCCGCTCCGGGTCCCGTGCCCGCACCGGGGCCCGCGCCCGCGTCGGCCAGGTCCGGGTCGCCCCGCATCAGCTCGCCCAGGCCGTGCCGCGTCGAGGCCACCACCACCCGGTCGCCCGCCGTCAGCACGTACCCCGGGTGCGGCTGCCAGGCCAGGGCGCCGGAGCCGGTGGGGGAGGCGGCGGCGAGGCTGCGGCGCCGGTCGCGTTCGTGGGTGAGGTCCAGGGCGAGCACGCGCCACACGCCGGGGCGGAACGCCTCCGCGACCGTACGGCCCTCCAGCAGCCGGTTCCCGGCCACGTCGACGGCCGCGAACACCAGGACCCGGCGGCCGACCGGGATCGCTCCCAGCACCTGGCGGCCCATCATCGCGCCGCCGAACGCGGGCGCGGCCAGCGCCGACACCGACCGGCTGCGGGTCTGGGCGTGCGGGTAGCTGTCGCGCAGCGTGCGGTAGACGCTGGCGGCGAAGTCGTCGTCGAACAGGCGCATCGCGACGCGGAGTTCGGGTTTGAGCTGGCGCGCGTTCAGGACGGCCTCCAGGTTGGTGGCGTCGTCGCTGGTGAGCGCCAGCAGGGCCCGGCAGCGGTCGATCCGCGCCTCCTGAAGCACGCCGTGCTCGGAGACGTCCGCGACCAGCGTGGGCACGCGGCGCGCGCGGGCCAGCGCGATGCCGCGGGCGTCGGGGTCGCGGTCGATGCACACCACCGGGATGTGCAGCTCCAGCAGCCGGTCCAGCACGCGCGTGCCGACCTTGCCCAGGCCCAGCAGCACCACGTGCCCGGAGACGCCGCGCGGCGGGCGCGGCAGGGCCGAGGCCGCGCGGAAGGCGCCGTAGCTCTCCAGGACGACCGCGAGCAGCAGCGGCAGCAGCAGCATCCCGGCCAGGCCGGACAGGAGCTGGAGGACCTGCTGCGCGTCGGACTTGTCCAGCGCCGGGTCGTTGATGGCGAAGACGTCCAGCAGGGTCACGTACGCGGCGTGCTGCGGCAGCTCTCCGGAGACCGTCCAGTTCGCGGCGGCCAGCAGCGCCACGACCGCGACCAGCGAGCCGAGCGCGTACCGCAGGCGGCGGGAGAACAGCATGCCCACCGGCAGCCGGGGCAGCCGGGAGGCGGCGTTCAGCGCGCGCGAGCGGTGCGTGATGGCCTCCAGGACCACCGCGCCGCGCGCCGGGCTGGCCTCGGCCAGCTGCCGCTCGTCCGGCAGGATCACCGGCCCGTCGGCGGGCGCGTCGGCGCCGCCCGGGCCGCGCTCGTCGGAGCTGCCCGCCTCGGGCAGCAGGGCCAGCGTGGCCAGCGGGTTGCGGCGGTCCGCGGTGCCGACGGTGCGCTCCTTGGCGCGCAGCAGCAGTCCGTCCGCCTGGATGATCTTCTCGCTGCCGACGATGGCGGCGGCGACCAGCGAGGGCGCGGCGGTGTCGGCGTCGGACAGCACGGTGGTGGACGCGTCCACCGCGGCCGCGCTCAGGTGCGGGGAGCGCACCTCCACCGCGCGGTCCAGCAGCGCCTCCAGGTGGCGGCCGAGGGTGCGGTTGTACAGCCGGATGACGAGCCGGATGGCCGGGTTGAGGCGGCGCGCGCGCAGTGCGACGTGGATGTTGAGCTGGTCGTCGCCGGAGGTGAGCGCGAGGGCGGCGGCCCGCTCGACCCCGGCCTCGCGCAGCGCGGCCTCGTCGGGGAACTGCGCCTCCACGGCCCGTACGGACAGGTGCGGATCGCGCAGCAGCAGGGAGATCTGCGGGCCGTGGCCGTCGCGCAGGGACGGCAGCACGACGGTCACGTGCTCGCCGTAGACGGAGGCCAGCTCGCGGGTGAGCCGCTGCGTGAGGGCGTTGTCACCGCACACGATCATGTGCCCGTGCTCCGGCAGGGGGCCGATTCTGAGCCCGGGGTGGGTCGGGTCGTAGGTGCTGCCTGTCACACCGTCAAAGGCGCGTGAGGGGCGCGAATGGTTCCCGGGGACCCGCGCGTACGACCCGTTCGGGGGTGGCGGGCGGGCCCGCGAGAGGGCGCGGGCACGGCCCATAGGGAGGTGCGGGCGCGGGCCGTACGGGGTGGCGGGCGCGGGCGTCCCGCCGTCCGGCCGCCCGTACGCCGTCCGCCGCGCGCCGTGCGGCAAGCTGGGGGCATGGGAACACATCTGATCACCGGAGGCGGCTCCGGCATCGGTGAGGCGGTCGCCGAGCGGCTGGCCGCGCGGGACGAGGAGCTGTGGCTGCTCGCGCGGGACGCGGGCCGGGCCAAGGAGCTGCGGGAGCGCTTCCCCGGCGCCCGTACGGTCGTCGGCGACCTGGCCGAGCCGGAGCGGCTGTCGTGGGCGCTGGGCCACCAGGCACTGCCCGACCGGCTCGACTCGCTGCTGCACATCGCGGGCGTGGTCGACCTCGGCGGGGTCGGCGAGCTGACTCCCAAGGTGTGGAACCACCAGCTCGCGGTCAACCTCGTCGCCCCCGCCGAGCTGACCCGGCTGCTGCTGCCCCAACTGCGCGCCGCGCGCGGGCAGGTGGTGTTCGTCAATTCCGGCGCGGGCCTGCGCGCGCACGCCCAGTGGGGCGCGTACGCGGCGAGCAAGCACGGGCTGAAGGCCCTGGCCGACGCGCTGCGCTGGGAGGAGAGCGGCAACGGCGTACGGGTGACGACGGTCTACCCGGGCCGGACGGCCACCCCCATGCAGGTGTGCGTCCACCAGCAGGAGGGCGCGGAGTACGACCCGGAGCGGTGGATGACGCCGGAGTCGGTGGCGGCGACCGTGCTGGCGGCCCTGGACCTGCCGAAGGACGCGGAGATCACCGACCTGTCGGTACGGCCGCGCGGCTGATCGGTACGGCCGCCGGGGTGGCCCGGCACCGGCCTCCCGCGCGGGGCGACGGTTTCGCGGGCGGAGCCTTCCCGCCGTACGCGCGCGGACGGACGGGGCGCACGGCCGCCATGTCCTGCCCGGCCGCCGCGCGCGGGCCCGCGCGTGCCACCCCCCGCCCAGCGGCGGTACGGACCGGCACGGGCAGGTGGGCGAGAGTGCCCACCGCACAGGGCGCGTCACCCGACGCGGACCGGGGCCACGGCTGGGGACCGGGGGAGCGGCGAACCCGCGGCCGTCCTGCGGACCGCCGGGACAGCGATCCCGGTCCCACCCCGTACGCTGCCGGGCGTGAGCGAGAAGAACCACAGTTGGGGCGCCGGGGCCGCGACCGGCGTCGGATCGATGCCCGGACAGGACGCGCGGGAGGCCGCCAGGACCGTCACCGGGGCGCTGGAGGCCCTGCCGCACCTGCCGGAGCTGCCCGCGCGGGGGCCCGGCGCGGACATGGTCGGGCGGACGGCGGGGATGCTCGCCGAGGTGTACGCGCACGTGGAGCCCAGCGGGTGGCGGATCAGCGACCGGCCGGGCCGGGACACCCGGCGCGCGCGGTCCTGGCTGGGCGAGGACCTGGACGCGCTGGAGGAGTTCACGCAGGGCTTCGCGGGGACGCTGAAGGTCCAGGCGGTGGGCCCGTGGACCCTGGCGGCCGCCCTCGAACTCCGGGGCGGCGAGGCCGCGCTGTCCGACCCGGGCGCCTGCCGGGACCTGGCCGCCTCGCTCGCCGAGGGCCTGCGGGCGCACCTGGCCGACGTGCGCCGCAGGGTGCCGGGCGCGGCCGGGGTGGTGCTCCAACTGGACGAGCCGTCGCTGCCCGCGGTGCTGGCCGGGCGGGTGCGCACCGCCAGCGGCTACCGCCGCCACGCCGCGGTGGATCCGGGCGTGGCGCAGGAGGCGCTGCGGGAGGTGGTCGCGGCGTGGGACGGGCCGGTGACCGCGCACGTGTGCGCGCCGGGCGTGCCGTTCGGGCTGCTGCGCCGGGCGGGCGCGGCCGGGGTCTCCTTCGACCTCGCGCAGGTCACGGAGCGTGACGACGAGGCGGTCGGGGAGGCGGTGGAGGGCGGCACCGCGCTGTTCGTCGGCGCGGTGCCCGGCGTGGATGTCCCGTTGTCAGACCCGGCTAGTAGCGTCATGGGTGTCAGGACGCTGTGGCGCAGGCTGGGGCTGTCGCCGGGGGCTCTCGCGGAGTCCGTGGTGATCACTCCGGCGTGCGGCCTCGCGGGCGCCTCACCCGGGTATGCCCGGGCGGCGCTCGCCCACTGCGTGCGCGCGGCGAAATCCCTCGCCGACGACCCTGAGTGACCGAGTGACGTCTGTCTGACGGGAGGACGACAGTGGCCGGCGAACAGCAGTCGACGGTGCCCGCCGAGGCGCGGGAGCGGCACGCCGCGCTCGCGGAGCAGGTCGAGGAGCACCGCTTCCGCTATTACGTGAAGGACGCGCCGGTCATCAGCGACGCCGAGTTCGACCGGTTGCTGCGCGACCTGGAGGCGCTGGAGGAGGAGCACCCGGGGCTGCGGACGCCCGACTCGCCCACGCAGAAGGTCGCGGGGGCGTACGAGACCGGTTTCGCCGCCGTCCAGCACCGCGAGCGCATGCTCAGCCTGGACAACGCCTTCGCCGAGGAGGAGCTGACGGCCTGGGCCGACCGCGTCGCCAAGGAGTTGGGCGAGGTGCCGTACCACTTCCTGTGCGAGCTGAAGGTCGACGGCCTCGCGGTCAACCTGACGTACGAGCGGGGGCGGCTGACCCGGGCCGCCACCCGCGGCGACGGCCGCACCGGCGAGGACATCACGCCCAACATCCGCACGATCGAGGACGTCCCGGACCGGCTGCGCGGCGACCGGATCCCGGAGCTGGTGGAGGTCCGCGGCGAGGTCTTCTTCCCCCGCGAGCGCTTCGAGGAGCTGAACGAGCGGCTGGTCGCGGCCGGGAAGGCGCCGTTCGCCAACCCGCGCAACGCCGCCGCGGGCTCGCTGCGCCAGAAGGACCCGAAGATCACCGCCACCAGACCGCTGCACATGGTGGTCCACGGCATCGGCGCCCGCCGCGGCCTGGAGATCGACCGCCAGTCGCAGGCGTACGGGCTGTTGCGCGCGTGGGGCCTGCCCACCGCCGCGCACGCCAGGGTGGTGGACTCGCTGGAGGAGGTGCGGGCGTACATCGCGCACTACGGCGACAGCGAGCGGCGGCACTCGGTCGAGCACGAGATCGACGGCGTGGTCGTCAAGCTGGACGAGATCCCGCTCCAGGGGCGGCTGGGCTCCACCTCGCGCGCGCCGCGCTGGGCGATCGCCTGGAAGTACCCGCCGGAGGAGGTCAACACCAAGCTGCTCGACATCCGCGTCAGCGTCGGCCGCACCGGCCGCGCCACGCCGTACGCGGTGGTGGAGCCGGTCACGGTGGCCGGCTCCGAGGTCGAGTTCGCCACCCTGCACAACCAGGACGTGGTCAGGGCCAAGGGCGTGTGGATCGGGGACACCGTCGTGCTGCGCAAGGCGGGCGACGTGATCCCGGAGATCGTGGGCCCGGTCATGGAGCTGCGGGACGACACCGCCCGCGAGTGGACGATGCCCGCCGAGTGCCCCGAGTGCGGCAGCACGCTCCAGGCGGAGAAGGAGGGCGACGTGGACCTGCGCTGTCCCAACGCCCGCTCCTGCCCCGCCCAGCTGCGCGAGCGGCTGTTCTACCTGGCGGGCCGCCGCTGCCTGGACATCGAGGCGCTGGGCGAGGAGACCGTGCGCGCGCTGACCCGGCCCGACGAGGGGCCGGTGGCGCTGCGCGGCGAGGCCGAGCTGTTCGACCTGCGGGTCGAGGACCTGAGGGACGTCCTCATGTGGCGCCGGGACACCCGCAAGGGCGCGGGCGAGGACGACCGCGTCCTGGCCCCCTACTTCTACGGCCAGCCCAAGACGCAGGGGCGCGGGGCGGAGAAGCGGACCCTGCCGGCCGAGCCCAAGGAGAACACGCGCAAGCTGATGGCCCAGCTGGAGGAGGCCAAGACCCGCCCGCTCGCCCGGTTCATCACCGGTCTGTCGATCCGCCACGTGGGGCCGGTGGCGGCGCAGGCGCTGGCCCGCGAGTTCCGCTCCATTGAACGGATCGCGGAGGCGAGCGAGGAGGAACTGGCCGCGGTGGAGGGCGTGGCGGCGACCATCGCCGCGTCTGTCAAGCAGTGGTTCACGGTGGACTGGCACCGTGAGATCGTGGAGCGGTGGCGGGCGGCCGGGGCGCGCCTGGAGGAGGAGGCGGGCGCCGACGAGGGGCCGCGACCGCTGGAGGGGCTGTCGGTGGTGGTGACCGGCACCCTGGCGTCCTACACGCGGGACGAGGCGAAGGAGGCGTTGCTGAGCCGCGGGGCGAAGGTCACCGGCGCCGTGTCCAAGAAGACCTCCTTCGTCGTCGTCGGCGACAACCCGGGCTCGAAGTACGACAAGGCCGTGCAGCTGAAGGTGCCGGTGCTGGACGACGACGGCCTCGCCGTCCTGCTCGCCCAGGGGCCCGAGGCGGCGCGGGAGGTCGCGCAGACGCCGCCGGACGCGGCGGCGGAGCAGCCCGGAGCCGAGGTGACGCCGCCTCAGGGCGACGCGGAGGCGGACGCCGGGACGGCGGGGGACGCCGAAGGGGGGTCGGCTGACGGATCGGCGGGGGAGACTGACCTGGGAGCGGGCGGGGGAGACTGACGGAGCGACAGGGAGTCCGGGAAGCCGGGGAACCGGACCGGGAAAACCAGGGGGGCAGAGAAACCGGGGGACCAGGGGAGCCAGAGGAACAGGGACAAGGGAAAGCTGACGAGGCGGCGGCGGAGCCCGGCCCGGCGGGGCGGCGGCCGGGACCGGGGACCGCGGCGAGGGCCCGGCCGGCCGGACAGCCGAGCCCGGCCGTCCGGAAGGGGGGCCTCCGGTCCCGGACCGTCGGAAGCTGGCCGGAATGCGACCGGCGGTACTTCCGGGCAGGGCCGACGGGCATCACCCTTACAGCGCATACCAGATGGTTGTGGATGGTCGGGTCGCATTCGGGCAACCGAGTCGATCGCTGCCCGCTATGGCCTTCTGCCGCCTACTGTTGAGGTGCACGCCTGCCGTGGCGCGGGCACCGCCGGCTGTGAGAGGGACGGGCATGAAACCGACCGACAGCGCCGCCGCGGCGTTGCGGCTGCGGCGGGCCGTGCTGCCCGCGCTGCCCGCGGCGGCGGTCGCGATGGCGGCCTCCGCGTTCGGCGTCGGGGTGTTCCGCGTGCTGGACGCGGGCCACGCGCTGTTTCCCGACGGCACCGTGGGCTGGGCCCTGGCCGTCCTGACAGGGACCATTGTCGGCCATCTGGTGGCCCTCGGCCGGGACCGGTGGTGGGGCGGCACCGGATCCGGCGCCGCGCTGACCCTGGCCACGCTGCTGCTCTACGGCTGGCTGTCGGCCATTCTCATCAGCCTGGCCGTGGTGCTGCTGGTCGGCGCCGCCAGACGCCACCGCTGGCGGTCCGCCCTGCTGCACGGCGCGGTGGACATCCTCGGTATCTGCGCGTCCGGGCTCACCCTCGCCGCCTGCGGCACCGTCCCGTCGGTCGAGCACCCCTGGGGACCGGACTCCTGGGACTCCTACGCCCTGCCCCAGGCGGCCCTGGCCGCCTTCGCCTATCTGATAGTGACCCGGGCCCTGCTGTGGTCGGAGCTCACACCGCCCGGCACCGGGCCCACCATCGCCCGCACCACCGTGGTCCGCCAGGCCCTCGTCGGTGTCGGGCTCTTCGGCATCGCGCCCCTGATCGTGGTCGTCGCCGACGAGACGCCGCTGTTACTCCCTCTGTTCGCGGTGCCGCTGATCGCCCTGGACTCCACGCTGTGGATCGCCCGCGTCCGCGCCGAGGAGCAGCTGCGCGACCCGCTGACCGGGCTGCCCAACCGCCAGTACCTCCTGGAGCGCACCTGGGCCGCGCTGGACGAGGCCGAGCGGGCCGGCACCCGCACCGCGCTGGTGCTCATCGACCTGGACCGCTTCCGCTCGGTCAACGACACGCTCGGGCACCTGGCGGGCGACCGCCTGCTGTTGCAGATCGCCGAGCGGCTGCGGCTGGCCCTGCCGCGCGGATCGGAGGCGGCCCGGCTGGGCGGCGACGAGTTCGCGGTGCTGCTGCCCACCGCCGACTCGCTGACCAGCGCCCAGCGGGTGGCCCGCCGCCTGATCGGCGACCTCGGCTCCCCGCTCGACCTCGACGGGCTGACCCTGGTGCTGGAAGCCAGCGCCGGGGTCGCCGTCTTTCCGGACCACGCGCTGGACGCCGAGGGCCTGCTGCGCCGCGCCGACATCGCGATGTACCAGGCCAAGCGGGACCGCAGCGGCGCGGAGGTGTACGAGGCGCGGCGGGACGGCAACACCCCCGACCGGCTCGGCCTGCTGGGCGACCTGCGGCGGGCGCTCGACGCGGGCGACGTGGAGCTGCACTACCAGCCCAAGGTCCGCTTCGACGGGCACGTCGCCGGCCTGGAGGCGCTGGTGCGGTGGGAGCACCCGGAGCGCGGCCGGGTGCCGCCCGACGAGTTCATCGCCATGGCCGAGACCTCCGGCCTGATGCCGCGCCTGACCGAGTACGTGCTGGAGACGGCCCTCGGCCAGCTCGCCCGCTGGCGGGCCGACGGCTTCGAGGTGCCCGTCGCCGTCAACGTCTCCCCGCGCGACGTGCACACCCCCGGCTTCGCGGGCGCGGTCGCCGGGCGGCTGGCCCGGCACCAGGTTCCGGCCGGCGCGCTGCAACTGGAGATAACCGAGCACGTGCTGCTGGAGGACCCGCAGCGGGCCGCCGACACGCTGGCCGGACTGACCGGGCACGGCGTGAAGATGTCCCTGGACGACTTCGGCACGGGCTACTCCTCGCTGGTGCACCTGCGGCGGCTGCCGGTGAGCGAGCTGAAGATCGACCGGTCGTTCGTCGCGCGGCTGGCCGTCGACGCCGAGGACGCGGAGATCGTGCGCTGCACGGTCGACCTCGCGCACTCCCTCGGCCTGCTCGTCGTCGCCGAGGGCGTCGAGGACGACGAGACCTGGGAGCGGCTGCGCGACCTCGGCTGCGACGCGGTGCAGGGCTGGCTGGTCGCGGCCGCCATGCCGCCCGACGAGATGACCGCGTGGCTGCGCGCCCGCGGCATGGGGCCCGGGAGCACCGCCCCGCAGCCCCACGCGGAGCCCCGGCCGGCCCCCGCCCCGCCCCGCGCACCCGCCGCCGGCGCCCAGGGACAGGCGTCCGTGGCGGCGAGCCCCGCCGACGTGGCGAGCCCCGCCGACGTGGCGGACACCGCCGACCAGCCGGTGACCTAGCCGGTCCCGCCCCCGGCCGGTGCCCCGACGGCCCCGGCCCGCCACGGCGCCCGGCCCCGGCCGCACGGCCCGGCCCCCGCACGTCCCCTCCGGTACGCCCCCGCCGGTTCCGGTCCTCGGCCCTCGTCCGGCCCGGACCCGCCCCGCGCCCGCGCCACCGTCTCGCGCCGCCCGCCCCGGTCCCGCGTAGGCCCGTAGCCCCGGCCTGCGGACGGCCCGTACGCGCCCGTAGACGCCTGTACGCCTCGCCGCCCGAGTCCCCCGCCCGGGCCGAACCGCCCAGGCCCGTACGCGGCGGCCTCGCACGCCGTACCGCGCCGGAAGCGGCCCGGCCCGCGCCGGGCCGGACACCGGAAGGGCGCGGCCGCCGGAAGGGCACGGCCGCCGG
>NZ_JAVSCF010000047.1:0-30026 GCF_031932565.1 Streptomyces sp. B1866 | reverse complement strand
CACCCTGGTCTTCGACCACCCGACCCCCGCCGAGCTGGGCCGCAACCTCCTGGAGCGGCTGGGGCTTGGCGCGGCGCGGGCCGCCGAGCCCGCCGCACCGACCCGTACGGCGCCCAGGGACGACGAGCCGATCGCGATCGTCGGCATGAGCTGCCGCTTCCCCGGCGGGGTGCGCACCCCGGAGGAGCTGTGGGCGCTGGTGGACTCCGGCGGGGACGCCATCTCCGGCTTCCCGGCCGACCGGGGCTGGGACCTGGACGGCCTGTACGACCCCGACCCGGACCACCCGGGCACGTCCTACACCCGCGAGGGCGGGTTCCTGTACGACGCGGGCGACTTCGACGCGGAGTTCTTCGGCATCTCGCCGCGCGAGGCGCTGGCCACGGACCCGCAGCAGCGGCTGCTGCTGGAGCTGTCCTGGGAGGCGTTCGAGCGGGCGGGCATCGACCCGGCCACGCTGCGCGGCAGCCGCACCGGCGTGTTCGCCGGGATCATGTACCACGACTACGCCAGCCGCCTGCCCAGCCACTCGGAGGACCTGGAGGGCTACCTGGCCATCGGCAACACCGGCAGCGTCGGCACCGGCCGGATCGCGTTCACCTTCGGCCTGGAGGGGCCGGCGGTGTCCGTGGACACGGCCTGCTCCTCGTCGCTGGTCGCGCTGCACCTGGCGTGCCAGTCGCTGCGCGCGGGGGAGAGCACGCTGGCGCTGGCGGGCGGGGTGACGGTGCTGTCGTCCCCGTTCACGTTCATCGACTTCAGCCGCCAGCGGGCGCTGTCGCCGGACGGCCGGTCGAAGGCGTTCTCCGCGGCGGCCGACGGTACGGGCTGGGCCGAGGGCGCGGGCATGCTGCTGGTGGAGCGGCTGTCGGACGCCCGGCGCAACGGGCACCCGGTGCTGGCCGTGGTGCGCGGCAGCGCGGTCAACCAGGACGGCGCCAGCAACGGGCTGACCGCGCCCAGCGGCCCGTCGCAGCAGCGGGTGATCCGGGCGGCCCTGGACAGCGCCGAGCTGTCGGCGGCCGACGTGGACGCGGTGGAGGCGCACGGCACCGGCACGGCGCTGGGCGACCCGATCGAGGCCGAGGCGCTGCTGGCCACGTATGGCACCGGGCACTCCGCCGACCGGCCGCTGTGGCTCGGCTCGCTGAAGTCGAACATCGGCCACACCCAGGCCGCGGCCGGCGCGGGCGCGGTGATCAAGATGGTGATGGCGATGCGGCACGGCGTGCTGCCGCGCACCCTGCACGTGGCCGAGCCGTCCCCGTACGTCGACTGGTCCTCCGGCGCCCTGTCCCTGCTCACCGAGCCGGTGGAGTGGCCGGAGGCGGACCGGCCGCGCCGCGCCGGGGTCTCCTCCTTCGGCGTGAGCGGCACCAACGCGCACGTGATCCTGGAGCAGCCGCCCCGGCCCGAGCCGCAGCCCGAGCCCGCCCCCGAAGCGCCCGCCCCCGCCGTCGTACCGGCGCGGCCCGAGGGGACGGCGGCCCCCGCGCTGCCCTTCCTGCTGTCCGCCAAGAGCGAGCCGGCGCTGCGTTCGCAGGCCGAGCGGCTGCTGGCCCACCTCGCCCGGCTGCCCGCCGGCCACACGCCCGCCGACGTGGCGTACTCCCTGGCCACCACCCGTTCGGCCCTGGAGCACCGGGTCGCCGTGGTGGCCGACGACCCGCGCGAGGCCCTGGGGGCCCTGGTGCGCGGCGAGTCGGCGGCCGGCGCGGTGCGCGGCGTCGCCGCCCCGCGGGGCAAGGCGGTGTTCGTCTTCCCCGGGCACGGCTCGCAGTGGGTGGGCATGGCCACGGAGCTGCTGGAGACCTCGCCGGTCTTCCGCGCCCGGTTCGAGGAGTGCGCCGACGCCCTGGCGCCGTACGTGGACTGGGCGCCGGCCGAGGCGCTGGCGGACGCCGCCATGCTGGAGCGGGTCGAGGTCGTGCAGCCGCTGCTGTGGGCGGTGATGGTGTCGCTGGCCGCGCTGTGGCGGTCCTGCGGCGTCGAGCCGTCCGCCGTGGTCGGCCACTCGCAGGGCGAGGTCGCGGCGGCCTGCGTGGCCGGCGCGCTGTCGCTGGCGGACGGGGCCCGGGCGGCGGCCCTGCGCAGCCGGGCGATCTCCGGGCTGCCGGAGGGCGCGATGGTGTCGGTGGCGCTGCCCGTCGACCAGGTCGCCGAGCGGCTGGCGGAGCGCTGGCCCGGCCTGCTGTCCGTGGCCGTGGTCAACGGCCCGTCGGCGGTGGTGGTCTCCGGCGACGTCGGCGCCTGCGAGGAGCTGTTCGCCGGGTACGAGGCCGAGGGCGTGCGGGTGCGCAGGCTGCCCGCCGCGCAGGCCGGCCACTCGCCGCACATCGAGCTGCTGCGCGACACGCTGCTCACCGACCTGGCGCCGGTCGTCCCGCGGCCGCCGGAGGTGCCGTTCTACTCGACCGTCACCGGCGGCCTGCTGGAAGAGGGGACGCCGCTGGACGCCGCCTACTGGTACCGCAACATGCGCGAGCCGGTCCGCTTCGACCGGGTGACCGGCGCCCTGCTGGAGGGCGGCCACGACCTGTTCGTGGAGGTCAGCCCGCACCCGGTGCTGGCGATCGGCATCGAGCAGGGCATCGAGCAGGCCGGGGCGGGCGCCGTGGTGGTCAGCACGCTGCGGCGCGGCGAGGGCGGCCTGGCCCGGTTCCACGCGGTGCTGGGCGAGGCGTGGACGCATGGCGCCGGGGTGGACTGGCGGGCGGTGTTCGCCGGGTACGGGGCGGGCGCGGTGGAGCTGCCGACGTACGCCTTCCAGCGGCAGCGGTACTGGCTGGAGGCGCCGGAGGCGGCCGGGCCGGCCGTGGCGGCCGCCGACGAGGCCGACGCCGCGTTCTGGCGGGCCGTGGACAGCGGCGAGCCGGAGGCCCTGGCCGACACCCTGGGCCTGGCCGACTCCGGCGCGCTGGCCGACCTGCTGCCCGCCCTCGCGGCGTGGCGCAGCGAGCACCGCGAGGAGGCGCGGCTGCGGGCGCTGAGCTACCACGTGGTGTGGCGGCCCGCGAGCGAGCCGCCGCCGGCCGCCCTGTCCGGCACCTGGCTGGTCGTGCACCCCGCCGACCGGGCCGGCGACCCGCTGGTGGACGCGAGTGTCCGTACGCTGGCCGGCCGGGGGGCCCGCGCGGTCCCGGTGGCCGGCGGCGGGCCCGGGGACGACCCGGCCACGCTCGCCGCGCGGATCGCCGAGGCCGCCGGGGACGCGCCGGTGGAGGGCGTGCTGTCCCTGCTGGCGCTGGACGGCGACGGCACCGGCCGGGCCGCGCTGACCGGCACCCTGCTGCTGGTACGGGCCCTGGCGGACACCGTGGGCAAGACCCGGCTGTGGGCGCTCACCCAGGGCGCGGTGGCCGCCGACGGCGCCGACGCCGTGCCGCACCCGGAGCGGGCGCAGGTGTGGGGCCTGGGCCGGACGGCCGCGCTGGAGCACCCCGAGCTGTGGGGCGGGCTGGTGGACCTGCCGGCCGACCCGGACCAGCGGGCGCTGGACCGGCTGGCCGGGCTGCTGGCCCAGCCGGGCGACGAGGACCAGTTCGCGATCCGCGCCTCCGCCGTCCTCGTACGCCGCCTGGTGCGGCCCGCCGCGGACCGTACCGCCTCGGACCGTACGCCCGCGGCTTGGGCGCCGCGCGGCACCGTGCTGGTCACCGGCGCCGACGGCGAGATGGGCGCGCACGCGGCCCGCTGGCTGGCCCGGGAGGGCGCCGAGCACCTGGTGCTGGTCGGCGGGCGGGCCGCGGGCGGCCCGGCCGACCCGGCCCTCACCGAGGAACTGGCCGCGGCCGGGGTGCGGGTCACGCCGCTGGCGGCCGGGCTCGCCGACCGGGAGGCGCTGGCCGCCGAACTCGCCAGGGCGACCGACGGCTCCCCGCTGACCGCCGTGGTGCACGCCGCCGAGCCGGGCCGCTCGGCGGCCCTGGCCGAGGCGGACGAGGCGGCGCTCGCGGACGGCCTGGGCGTGCGGGTGGCCGGCGCCGCCGTCCTGGACGAACTGCTGGCGGACCAGCCGCTGGACGCCTTCGTGCTGTTCTCCTCGACGGCCGGGGTGTGGGGTAGCGCCGGGCGGGCGGCCGTGGCCGCCGCCGACGCCTACCTCGACGCCCTCGCCGCCCGCCGCCGCCACCGCGGGCTGCCCGCCACCTCGGTGGCCTGGGGCCTGTGGGCGGGGGTCGGCGGCGGGCCGGAGGAGACGCCGGAGGACCGCGAGCGGCGCGCGCTGCTGCGGCGGCGCGGCCTGGCCGAGACGGAGCCCGGCCGGGCGCTGGCCGCGCTGCGGCCGGCCCTGGCGCGGCAGGACACCGCCGTGGTGCTGGCCGAGGTGGAGTGGGACCGGTTCGCCGCCGCCTTCGCCGCCGTCCGCGCGGGCACCCTGATCGACGAACTGCCCGAGGCCCGGCGGGCCCTGGCCCAGCCCGGCGACCCGTCCGCGGCCGACGGCACGCCGGGCGCCTCCGGCCTGGCGGCCGAACTGGCCGGGCTGCCCGAGGCCGACCAGCGGCGCCGCCTGCTGGACCTGGTGCGCGGCGAGATCGCCGTCGTCCTGGGCCACGCGTCCGCCGCGGCGATCGGCGCCGAGCGTCCGCTGAAGGAGCTGGGCGTCGACTCGCTGGCCGCCGTCACCCTGCGCAACCGGCTCGGCGCGGCCACCGGGCTGCGGCTGCCCGCCACGCTGATCTTCGACCACCCGACCCCGGCGGCCGTGGCGGCGTTCGTCCGCACCCAGGTCGTACCGGACGCGGGCGAGGACGAGGAGGCGTCGCTGGACGCGGAACTCGACCGGATCTCCGCCCTGGCGGCCACCGACGACGAGACCGCGCGGGCCCGCATCGCCGGTCACCTCAAGGCGCTGCTGTCCCAGCTCGACGGGCCCCGCGAGCCGGAGGAGGGCGACGGCTCGCTCGCCGACCGGCTCGACGCGGCGTCCGACGACGACATCTTCGGCTTCATCGACCGGGAGCTGGGCACCGCGTGACCCCGCACGCCGCCGGCGCGCCCCCCCCCGGGGCCGCCGGCGGCGTGCACCGGCCACGCCCCGGACCCCACACGACCACGAAGGACCGCAATGTCTGACGAGAGCAAACTTCGCGAGTACCTGAAGCGGGTGACGGTCGAGCTCACCGAGTCGCGCCGGAAACTCCAGGAGATCGAGGACAGCCGGCACGAGCCGGTCGCCGTGGTGGGCATGAGCTGCCGCCTGCCCGGCGGGGTGCGCTCGCCCGAGGACCTGTGGGACCGGGTGGCGGCCGGGGAGTCGCCGGTCACCCCGTTCCCCGCCAACCGGGGCTGGGACCTGGCGGAGCTGTACGACCCGGACCCGGACCGGCCGGGCCGCAGCTACGTGCGGCACGGCGGGTTCATCCACGACGTCACCGAGTTCGACGCCGGCTTCTTCGGCATATCGCCGCGCGAGGCGGTGGCGATGGACCCGCAGCAGCGGCTGCTGCTGGAGACCACCTGGGAGGCGCTGGAGCGGGCGGGCATCCCCGCCGACGCGCTGCGCGGCACCCGCACGGGCGTGTTCGCCGGGTGCAGCACCAGCGACTACGCCGCGCTGCTCGCCGACGCCGAGGGCGACCTGGAAGCCCACCGGATGACCGGCATCGCGGGCAGCATCCTGTCCGGGCGGATCTCCTATCTGCTGGGCCTGGAGGGCCCGGCGCTGACGATCGACACCGCCTGCTCGTCGTCGCTGGTGGCGCTGCACCTGGCCGCCCAGTCGCTGGCCCGCGGCGACAGCACGCTGGCCCTGGTCAGCGGCGTGTCGGTGATCTCCACGCCCACCGCGTTCGTGGACTTCAGCCGGCAGCGCGGGCTCGCGCCGGACGGCCGGATCAAGGCGTTCGCCGGGGCCGCCGACGGCACCGCCTGGTGCGACGGCGTCGGCGTGCTGGTGGTCGAGCGGCTGTCGGACGCCCGCCGCAACGGGCACCGGGTGCTGGCCGTGGTGCGCGGCAGCGCGGTCAACCAGGACGGCGCCAGCAACGGCCTGACCGCTCCCAACGGCCCGTCCCAGCGGCGGGTGATCCGCGCCGCGCTGGACAGCGCCCGGCTGTCGGCCGCCGACGTGGACGCCGTCGAGGCGCACGGCACCGGCACCCCGCTGGGCGACCCGATCGAGGCGCAGGCGCTGCTGGCCACCTACGGCCGGGCGCACACCGCCGACCGCCCGCTGTGGCTCGGCTCGCTGAAGTCCAACTTCGGCCACCCGGGCGCGGCGGCCGGCGTCTGCGGCGTGATCAAGACGGTGATGGCGATGCGGCACGGCGTGCTGCCGCCCACCCTGCACGTGGACGAGCCCACCCCGCACGTCGACTGGTCGGCGGGCGCGGTGTCCCTGCTCACCGAGGCCGTGCCGTGGCCGGAGGCGGACCGGCCGCGCCGGGCGGGCGTCTCCGCCTTCGGCGTCAGCGGCACCAACGCCCACGTCATCCTGGAACAGGCGCCCGCAGAGGACGTAGGCCCCGGGGACGCCGTACGCCGCGAGGGGCCCGTCCCGGTGCTGGTGTCGGCGCGCGGCGCCGCCGCGCTGCGCGACCAGGCCGCCGCCCTGCACCGCCACCTGGCCGACCGCCCCCACCTGGCCCTGCCCGACGTGGGCCTGGCCACCGCCACCACCCGCGCCGCCCTGGACCACCGCGCGGCCGTCGTCGCCGACGACCGCGACGGCCTGCTGGCGGGCCTGGCCGCGCTGGCCGAGGGCGGCTCGGCCGGCCGGGTGGTGCGCGCGGAGGCCCGGGACCGCGGCAAGACGGTGTTCGTCTTCCCCGGCCAGGGCTCCCAGTGGGCCGGCATGGCCCGCGAACTCCTGGACACCGAGCCGGTGTTCGCCGCCCGGCTGCGCGAGTGCGCCGCCGCCGTCGAGCGGTACGCCGACTGGCCGGTGGAGGCCGCCCTGCGCGAGCCGGACGGCGCGGTCTGGCTGGCCCGCGTCGACATCGTCCAGCCGCTGCTGTGGGCGGTGCACGTGGCGCTGGCCGCCCTGTGGGAGGCGCACGGAGTGCGGCCGGACGCCGTCGTCGGCCACTCGCAGGGGGAGATCGCCGCGGCCGCCGTGTCCGGCGCGCTGTCCCTCGACGACGCGGCGAAGGTGGTCACCCTGCGGGCGCGGGCCATCGCGGAGGGGCTGGCGGGCCGGGGCGGCATGGTGTCCGTGCCGCTGCCCGCCGGCCAGGTGCGCGAACGGCTCGCCCGCTTCGGCGAGCGGATCTCGCTGGCGTCGGTCAACGGCCCGTCGTCCACGGTGGTGGCGGGCGAGCCCGGGGCGCTGGCCGAGCTGATCGCCTCCCTGGAGGCCGACGGCGTACGGCCGCGGCGCATCCCGGTGGACTACGCCTCGCACTCCGCGCAGGTGGAGGCCGTCCGCGAGCAGGTCGTCACGGCCCTGGCGGGCATCGAGCCGCGCCCCGGCCGCATCCCGTTCTACTCGACGGTCACCGGCGGGGTGCTGGACACCGCCGCGGTGGACGCCCGCTACTGGTATACGAACCTCCGGCAGGAGGTGCTGTTCCAGGACACCGTCCGCGCCCTGCTCGCCGACGGCTTCGGGCTGTTCGTCGAGTCCAGCGCCCACCCGGTGCTGATCATGGGCATCCAGGAGACCGCCGACGAGGCGCCCGGCGACGTGGACGCCGCCGTGCTGGGCACCCTGCGCCGCGGCGAGGGCGGCACGGCCCGCTTCTACGCCTCGCTGGCCCAGGCGTGGGCCGCGGGCGCGGCCGTGGACTGGCGGGCGGTGTTCGCCGGCCGCGCCGCCGGGCCGGCCGAACTGCCCACGTACGCCTTCCAGCGCCGGCGGTTCTGGGTCGAGCCCCGGGCCGCGGCCGGCGCCGGGTCCGACGCCGTCGAGGAGGCCTTCTGGCAGACCGTCGAGCGCGAGGACCTGACCGGCCTGGCGGACACCCTCCAGGTCGCCGACCCCGCCCCGCTGGGCGCGGTGCTGCCGAGCCTGGCGCGGTGGAACCAGGGCCGCCGCGAGCGCGCCCGGCTGGACGCGCTGCGGCACCGGGTGGTGTGGCGGCCGCTGGGCGGGCTCGGCGCGCCCGCGCCGGCCGGCACCTGGCTGGTGGTCACCGGGCCGGGCGGCGCGGACGGCGAGGCCGCCGACGCCGTCGGCCGGGCGCTGGCCGCGCACAGCGGCACGGCCGCGCGCGTCGTGGTCGACCCCGCCCGGCCGCCCGCCCGGGACGAACTGGCCGGACTGCTGCGGCAGGCGGCCCAGGACTCCGCCGCCGGGGTGGTGTCGCTGCTGCCGCTGACCCCGGCGGCGGACCCCGACGGGACCGACACGCTGGCGGCCTCCGTGCTGCTGCTGCGGGCCCTGGCCGACAGCGGCTTGGAGGCCAGGCTGTGGACGCTGACCCGCGGCGCGGTCCTGGCCGAGGAGACCGACCGGCTCGACCACCCCGGCCAGGCCCGGGCCTGGGGCCTGGGACTGGTCGCCGCCCTGGAGTACCCGGGGCTGTGGGGCGGCCTGGTCGACCTGCCCCCCGCGCTGGACGACGCCGCCGCCGGCCGGCTGGTGGCGGTGCTGACCGGGGCCGGCGACGAGGACCAGCTCGCGCTGCGCCCGGCAGGGGTGTTCGTACGCCGCCTGGTGCCGGCGCCGCTGAAGGGCGCCGCCCCGGCCCGTACCTGGGCGCCCGGCGGCACGGTCCTGATCACCGGCGGCACCGGCACCGCGGGCGCCGAGATCGCCCGGCACCTCGCCCGGCGGGGCGCGGCGCACCTGCTGCTGGCCGACAGCGAGCCGGTGCCCGAGGACGCCCGCGCCGAACTGGCCGCGGAGCTGGCCGGGCTGGGCGCGGAGGCCACCTTCGCCGTGTGCGACGCCGCCGACCGGGACGCGCTGGCCGCGCTGCTGGCGGCCGTACCCGAGCGGCACCCGCTGACCGCCGTCGTGCACGGCGCCGAACTGCTGGAGGAGGCGCCGCTGGAGGAGGTGACGGCCGGCCGGCTCGGCGCGGTGCTGCGCGCCAAGGCCACCGCCGCCCGCCACCTGCACGAGCTGACCGAGCACCTGCCGCTGTCCGCGTTCGTGCTGCTGTCCTCCTTCCCCGCCGTGCTCGGCGGCAGCCCGGGCCTGGGCGGCTACGCGGCGGCGGGCGCCTACCTCGACGCGCTGGCCGCCCACCGCGCCGCCCGCGGCCTGCCCGCCACGTCGCTGGCCTACGGCTACTGGGCGGGCGCGTCCGAGCGCGCCCAGGGCGCCGACTTCGAGCGGGTCCGGCAGGAGCGGCTGCGCCGGCGCGGCCTGCCGCCGCTGCCGCCCGCGACGGCCGCCGCCGCGCTGGAGCAGGCCCTGGACCACGACGAGACCGCCGTCGCCGTGATCGACCTGGACTGGGAACGCTTCCTGCCCGGCTTCACCGCCGGCCGGCCCAGCCCGCTGGTCGGCGAGCAGCCCGGGGTGCGCGGCCTGGCGCGGGCCGCCGCGCCCGCCCCCGCCGCGGTCACCGCGGGGCTGGCCGGACTGCCGCCCGGGGAGCGGGAGCGGGCGGTGCTGGACCTGGTGCGCGCGGAGATCGCCGCCGTACTCGGCCACACCGACGCCGAGGCCGTCGACGCGCGGCGCGGCTTCCTGGAGATCGGCATGGACTCGCTGACCACGGTGGAGCTGGCGGCCCGGCTCTCCACCGCCACCGGCCTGCGGCTGCGGCCCCGTACGGCGCTTGAGGCCCGTACCCCGGCCGGGTTCGCCCGCGCCATCGCCGCGCTGCTGGGCGGCGTGGAACCGGCGGGCGGCGTGGAACCGGCGGGCGGCGAGCCGTCGGCCGCCGCGCCGGACTCCTTCGGCGGGCTGCTGCGGCGGTCCCTGGCGGACGGCCGGGCGGGCGAGTTCCTGGAGTTCCTGGCCGCCGCCGGCCGGTTCCGGCCGTCGTTCGACACGCCGTCACCGGACGGGCGGCCTACGGTCGTCCCGCTGGCCGACGGCTCCGCCGGGCCCGCCCTGATCTGCGTGCCCACCGCGCTGGCGTCGTCCGCGCCCGCCCAGTACGCGCGGCTCGCGGCGCGGTTCGCGGGCGTCCGGAGCGTGGCGGCGGTGACCCTGCCCGGCTTCGAGGGCGGGCAGGAGCTGCCGCGGACCCTCGACGCGTGGGCCGAGGCCACCGCCGAGGCGGTGCGCGCGCACGCCGGCGAGGCCCCGTTCGCCCTGGTCGGCTACTCCTCCGGCGGGCTGCTGGCGCACCTGCTGGCCGAGCGTCTGGAGGCGGCGGGCGGCTACCCGGAGGGCGTGGCGCTGATCGACACCTTCCCGCTGGACCACGGCTCGCTCGCCAGGATCGGCGGGCCGGTGCTCGCGGGCCTCGCCGACCGCGCCGACCTGCTGCCCGACCTGGACGACACCCGGCTCACCGCGATGGGCGGCTACCTGGGGCTGCTGGCCGGCTGGGAGCCGGCCGAGCTGAAGGCGCCCGTGCTGCTCGCCCGCGCCACCGACCCGCTGCCCGGCGCCGCGGAGCGCGACCGGGCGGCCGACTGGCCCCGCCCGCACACCGCGGCCGAGGTGCCGGGCGACCACTTCACCGTGATCGAGGACGGCGCCGAGGCGACCGCCCGGACGATCGACGCCTGGCTGGCCGGCCGTGGCTAGCGCGAGCGGCCCGCCGCCCCGGCGAACCGACCCGACTGGAGGAGACGCGCAGATGAGCCAGAGGACAGACGTGCTGATCGTGGGCGCGGGGCCCAACGGCCTCGCGGCCGCCTGTGAACTGCGCCGGCTGGGCGTCGGCGTCCGCATCGTGGACGCCGACGCCGAGCCCCACAAGGGCACCCGGGCCATCCAGCTCTGGCCGCCCACCGACGACGTCCTGCGCGAGACCGGGGTGTTCGACGAGGCGCAGCGGCGCGGCCGGCGGATGCCCACCCTGACGTACCACCTGCCGGGCGGCCGGGAGCTGAACATCGCCCTCGGCGCGCGCAACGAGCCGCTGCTGCTGCCCCAGGACCAGACCGTGGAACTGCTGGAGGCGTCGCTGGAACGGCACGGGGTGCGGGTCGAGCGCTCCACCCGCGTCGTCGGCGTGTCGGCCGCGGCCGACGGCGTGTCGGTCAAGACGCAGACCGCGGACGGGCCCGAGGTGGTCTCCGCGGACTGGCTGATCGGCGCGGACGGCGCGTACAGCACCGTACGCGGCCAGCTCGGCATCGACTTCCCCGGCAAGCCGGTGCCCACCACCTTCCTGCTCGCCGAGGGCGACGTCGACGGCGAACTGAAGCGGAACGTGGTGCACTACTTCCTCGGCCGCACCGGGCCGGTGGTGTTCGCGCCCATGCCGGACGGCACCGCCCGGCTGTCGGCCGCGGTCACGCCGGACACGCCGCTGACCGAGGAGACGGTGCAGCGGCTGCTGGACGAGCGCGGGCCGGGCGGCCTCACCGTGCGCCGGCTGCGCCACATCACCACCTTCGGCGCGGACGAGCGGATCGCCGCCGAACTGCGCCAGGGCCGCTGCTTCCTGGTGGGCGACGCCGCGCACACCCACTCGCCGCTCGGCGGGCAGGGCCTGAACCTCGGGCTCCAGGACGTGCGCAACCTGTCCTGGAAGCTGGCGGGCGTGATCCACGGGCGGCTGCGCCCGGAGATCCTGGACACCTACGAGCCCGAGCGGCGCGCGGCGGCCGAGCAGATCGTGCGCACCACCCACCAGCTCATCAAGATGTTCATGCTCGGCCCGGCAGCCGCCCGGGTGCGCAACACGGCCTGGCGGAGCCTGGACGCCACCGGCGCGCTGCGGCGCTGGTTCGTGCCGCTGATGGCCGGATGGCGGGTCAGCTACCCCGGGCCGCTGTGGGGCACGGCCCCCGCGCGCACCGGGCTGGACGCGCTGCGCGCCCGGCTGCTGCCCGCGCCCGGCACCCGTACGCCGCACTGGGCGCCCGAGCCGGACCCCGCCGCCGACCGCTTCCGGCTGCTGACCCTCGGCCCGGTCGGCGGCGAACTGCCGCGCCGCGCCCGGGAGCTGGCCGAGCGCCGGCCCGGCCACCTGGTGCACGAGCACGCCGCGCGCCGCGTGGCCGGCGGGGGCTTCCTGCTGCTGCGACCGGACGGTTACATCGCGGTGAACGGCGTGTCGCCGGCCGAACTCGTCCAGGTGGCAGACCTCCTGGACGCCCTCACGGCCCCGGAGGAGGCGCCCCTGCCGTGACCACCCCGCCCGCCGCCTGGTCGGGGCGGGATTTCGCGGCGCCGCGTCCGCCGCGGGGCGACGGTCCCCAGCCCCGCGGCGGATTTGCTTATTCATGTACGGCGCGACACGTGTTCATGTACGAACCGGTGCGAGTTTCATTTACCGGAACTCGGCACGGGCCCGGAATTATAGGTCATCGGAGTCGTTTGCGGTAGTGATTTACGGGGCAGTGTGACGTTGGTCGGATGACCCTATGTGGGTGTGTACCTTACTTACCCGCCTTCGGAGGGCACTGCTATGATCAATTGGTACCAGTCTCTGCGGACGGGGTGGCGCGTATGGAGAGCTCGGACGGGGAAGGCCGTGATCCTGGACTGACGGGGTTGGTCGCCCGGCTCTTCCGGCCGCGCGGGTGTTGCCGGTTTTCTGCATGACGGCGCACTGTCCCAGGATGCGGAGAACCGCACCAACTCAAAAAACGTGGGGTGTTGGTGGAACGGGAACAGCAGCTCGCTATTTTACGCTCACTTTTCGACGAAAGCCGCGACGGGCGCGGCCGGAGTGTGGCCGTCACCGGGCCGGTCGCCAGCGGTAAGACGGAATTCGTGTACACCTTCGCCCAGGAAGTCGCGGCCACCGGCGGAATCGTACTCAACTCCTCCGCTTTGCCGTCGGAACAGGGACTTTCCTTCGGTGTGCTCCTACAGCTTCTGCGCAGTCCCCAGCTGGACGCGGCGGCCGTCGACCGGGCGCGCCGCGTCACCGACGGACTCGGCGCCGAGAACCCTTGCGGCGACCAGGCGGCGGCCGACGCCGGGGACGTTTCCGCGAGAGTCGTCTACCGCGTCTCCATGGCCGTGCTCGAACTGATGGAGCAGGCGGGGAAGCCGATACTCCTCATCGTCGACGACGCGCATTTCTCCGACCAGCCGTCGTGCCGGGTGCTGCTGTCGCTGCTGGGGCGGCTGCGCTCCCGCCACCCCTTCATGCTGCTGCTGAGCGGTTCGACCCACCAGGCCAACGAGCGGCCCCTCTTCCCGACGGAGCCGCTGCCCAAGCCCCGCTGCGAGCGCCTGCGGCTGGGCCCGCTCACGGCCGTGGAGACCGCGGCCGTGCTCGCGCGGCGGATCGACCCGCGCGGCGCCCGCGAATGGGCGCCCGACTACCAGGCGCTCAGCGGCGGCAGCCCGCTGCTGCTGCGCGGCCTGATCGAGGACTCCCGGGCCGCCGTCGGCGCCCTGGCCGAGGTGCCCGCCCCGGTCCCCGGCCCCGACTTCGCGCAGGCGGTGCTGGACTGCCTGCACCGGGCGCCCGTGGCCATGCTCATCGCCGCCCGCGCCCTCGCGGTGCTCGGCGACTCCGCCACGCCCGCGCGGGTGGCCCACCTCACCGGCCAGGCCCCCGACATCGTCGCGCAGGCCCTGACCGGGCTTCAGGAGTGCGGCGTGCTGGCGGAAAGCGGCTTCCGCACCCCGGAGGCCGCCGACGCCGTCCTCGGCGCCATGCGCCCGCGGGACCGCGCGGAGCTGCGCACCCAGGCCGCGTACCTGCTGCACACGGAGGGCGAGCCGGCCCGGGCGGTGGCCCGCCAGCTGCTGGAGGCCGACGTCTCCCGGCAGGACGGCAGGGACGTCGGCATCCTCCAGGAGGCCGCGGACCAGGCCATCGTGGAGGGGGACGTGGAGGCCGCGCTGCCCTACCTGTGGCTGGCGCGCCGGCTCGGCAGCGGCCCCGAGCAGCTGGCCCGCACCGAGGCGATGCTGGCCCGCGCCGAGTGGTGGCTGGACCCGACGGCGGCGCTGCGCCGGGCCCGTACCCTGGAGGACTTCCCTCCGGGGTCCCTGTCGCCGGTCACCCAGGTCGTCGTGCCGCTGGTCCCGCTGCTGTGGTTCGGCGACCTGGAGAAGGCCGACGCCGCGCTGGACCGGCTGGAGGAGGCGCTGCCGGACCTGTCGGACGACCTCGCCTGGCAGGTGCACGCGCACCGGCTCTGGCGGCGCTACCTGTTCCCCGCGCCGATCCCCGACGGCCCGCCGCTCGACGACCTGGCGGCCGAGCTGCCGGACGACCCGGCGGCGGGCCCCGCCCGCCAGATGCACCCGCTGCGGGCCGCCGCCCTCATGGCGGAGGCGCTGCGCCACGGCTTCGGCCAGGAGTCGGTGGAGCGCGCCGAAAGGGTCCTGCAAGAGCACCGGCTCAACGAGCGGACCCTGTCGGCCCTCGCCACCGCGATCACCGCCCTGATCCGCTGCGACCGCCTGGCCACCGCCGCCAAGTGGTGCGAGACGCTGGTCGAGGAGAGCGAGGCCACGGGCGTGCCGATGTGGCACGCGGTCTGCCGCGCCCTGTACGCGGAGATCGCGCTGCGCCGCTCCGACTTCCAACTCGCCGAGGAGTCCGCGCGCCGCGCCCTGACCATCCTGGACGCCAGGAACTGGGGCGTGGCCGTGGGCCTGCCGCTGGGCACCCTGCTGGAGGCCGCCGCCGCCATGGGCAAGTACGACGAGGCGGTGGAGTACCTGCGCACCCCGGTCCCCGACGCCATGTTCCAGACCCCGTTCGGGCTGCGCTACCTCCAGGCGTGCGGCCGCTACCACCACGCGAACGGGCAGTACCACGCCGCGCTGGAGGACTTCCGGACCATCGCCCGGCTCACCGCCGAGTGGGGCCTGGAACTGCCCGTGCTCTTCCCCTGGCGGGTGGACGCGGCGCACGCCCTGCTCAAGCTCGGGCAGGCCCGCGAGGCCCGCGAGCTGGCCGAGGAGCAGCTCGCCCTGTGCGGCCCCGGCGACACCCGGTCGCGCGCCGCCGCGCTGCGGGTGCTGGCCGCGCAGTGCGAGCCCGAGGAACGGCTGCCCATCCTGCGCGAGGTGGTGGCGATGCTGCGGGACACCGAGAACCGGCTGGAGTTCGGCGCGGCCCTGACCGACCTGGGCATGACGCTCCAGGCGCTGCGCCAGGACGGCCTGGCCAAGATCGAACTGCGCCGGGCCCAGCGCATCGTCAAGGAGTGCGGCGGCGAGGACCTGATGCGAACGCTCATCCGGGGGCCGCGGAAGGCCAAGGCCGCCCCCCTGCCGCCGGACCCCGTGCAGGAGGTGCAGCTCAGCGAGGCGGAGCGGCGGGTGGCGGTGCGCGCCGCGCAGGGGATGAGCAACCGGCAGATCTCCCGCTCCCTGCACATCACCATCAGCACCGTGGAGCAGCACCTGACCCGCGTCTACCGCAAGCTCGACGTCAGCCGCCGGGCCGACCTCGCGCTCGCGCTCGCACCGGAGGAGGACCGGGTGTCCACCTGTACCTGAGCCTTTCCGTTTCCGGCCGTCCCCCGCCCGCTTCCTGCTCGCCGCCATCCGACGCCGACCGGCTGTCACGCCGAGGGCGGGGCCGCCGCTACGCCCTCCGCGCCCTCGTCCCCGGCCGAGCCCCGGTGCCGGGCCCTGACCGGCCCGGCACCGGGGCCGAGCCGTGTGCCCGTACCGCCGCGCCCGTACGGCCGTGTGGCTCCCGCCGGCCCGGGCCGCCGTCAGGGCGGGCCCGCCCGGCGGGAGCCCGCGGGGTCACCGCGGCACGAGCCGCACCGGCATGTCCAGCACCACGGTGTGCTTGTTGCTCGGCTGGTAGGTCACCGGTCCGGCCGGGCGGATCTCCGCCACCCGGTCCAGCAGCGCCTCCAGCAGGATCCTGATCTCCAGCCGGGCCACCTCGTTGCCGAGGCAGAACTGGCTGCCGTACCCGAACGTCAGGTGCGGGTTGGGCGAGCGCCGCTGGTCGAAGACGTCAGGGTCGGTGAACACGGTCTCGTCACGGTTCCCGGAGGGCCACCAAAGCGACACCTTCTCCCCGGCGCGGATCAACTCGCCGCCCACCGTCACGTCGCGGGTGGCCGTCCTGCGGTTGTACGGGTTCGGCGGGGCCCAGCGCAGCATCTCCTCCGCCGTCGACTCCAGCAGCGAGCGGTCCTCGCGCAGCGCCCGCCACTGGTCCGGGTGCCGGGCCAGGCCCAGCAGGCCGGAGGCGATGGTGTTCCGGGGCTGCTCGCCGCCGTGCAGCAGCAGCAGTTGCGCGTTGACCAGCCGCTCCCGGTGGGACAGCGGCGGCTCGCCCCGGTCGGCGGGGATCTCGCCGGCCGCCAGCACCGAGGCCAGGTCCTCGGCCGGGGTGTCCCGCCGCAGCTCCAGCAGCCGCCCGACGTACTCCTGGCTGTCCACCCAGGCCGCCTTCGACCGCTCGTCGGGCAGCCCCGTCCTGCGGTCCAGCAGGCCCGTCGTGTGGGACGCCCACGCGGCCAGCCGCGCGCGGTCCGCGGCCGGCACGCCGAGCAGCACCGCGACGCTCAGGAAGGTGTGCCGCTCGACCACGTCCGCCGCGAGGTCGCAGGAGCCGCGCTCCAGCGCCGCCGCCACCAGCACGTCTGCCGTGGCCCGCAGCTCCTTCTCCTGGGCGCGGACCACCTCGCCGGTCACCGCCGGGGTGAGCAGGTCCTTGATCAGGTCGTGGCGCGTGCCCGCCATCATGGGCAGCATCACCCCGGCGTACACCCCGACCGGCATGTCGTCCAGGTGGGTGCCGCCGCCGGGCCGGCCCGGCCGGCCCTGCGGGGAGAACACCTCCGGGTTCGCGGCCACCGCGGTGATGTCCGCGTGCCTGCTGAGCACCCAGAAGCTCTCGCCGTCGGCGGTCTGCCCGGGCGGGTGCAGCAGCACGGGAGCCTCCCGGCGCAACCGGGCGAACAGCGCGTAGGGGAAGCCCTCCGGGGCGGCGGCGAAGGCCGCGTTGTCGGTCAGGTCGAAGCCGTCGAGGACGGCCGGTAGTGCCTCGGTCACCTGCTCGGACATGGCCGCTCCTCAGTGCTCGGCGACGGTGGGGGTGGGCGCGGCGGCCTGGGCCCGGGGCTCGTCCTCCGCCGGTCCGCGGCTGATCCGCCCGTAGTCGGGCTCGCGGTCGGCGGTCAGCCGCGCCCACAGGCCCAGCAGCCGCACCCGCGCGGCGGTGCAGTAGGCGTCGGCCAGGTCCTGGCCGGCGGGGGCGCGCCGGGCCCGGGCCAGGGCCGCGCAGATCGTCAGCAGCTCGCTGGAGACCTGGCTGAGCAGGATCAGCGTCTCCTCCCTGGCGAACAGCTCCGCCGGGTCCGGGTGGCGGCGGACCAGCCCGGCGCAGGTGTGCGCCAGGCGCCGGATGTCGTGGGCGGCGGCCCGCAGGTGGTCGGCGTTGGCCGCGCTCAGACCGGCGTCCGGCAGCTCCGCCGGCTCCTCCAGCGGCGGCAGCGCGGGCCCGTCCGGCCGGAACCGGGACAGCAGCAGCCGCCCCGCCTGGATGTCGATCATGAAGTCGACGTTGCCGGACACCCGCAGCGCCCGCGCGTCCCGCAGCAGCCGCTCGGCCGGGAACGGCACGGCCCCGCGGCGGCTCTTGCTCTCGGCGGTCTCGAAACCCTCCCCGCCCAGCACCGCGACCGTACGGTCCGCGATCTCCCAGGCGGCCCGGGTGGTGATGTTCTTGCCGACCAGGTGCTCGAACATGCGGCCCATCGGGTCGGCGCCCAGGAAGCTCCACCGGACCATGGCGTCCATGGCGAAGATCTCCGCGCGGGTGGCGGCCAGGCGGCGCTGGACGGCGTCGTACTCGATCAGCCCCCGGCCGTCGATGGCGCGCCGGCCGACGAACGCCCGCATGCCGTCCAGACACTGCCGGGCGACGCCCAGGGCCGGCGCTGCGTTGGAGAAGAAGGCGCTCAGCAGCGCGATCGCCATCACCCGGGCGGGCAGCCGCACGTTGTCCGGCCCGCCGGTCAGCACGTGCGCCGCGGGGACGCGCACGCCCTCCAGCCGTACGCCGCCGATGGGCAGCCCGTGGCTGCCCATGAACTCGATGCGGGAGGTCCGGCTGAACCCGGGCGTGTCGGTCTCCACGAAGAACACGCCCGAGCGCGGCTCCTCGCCGTCCCGGATCGTCGCGGCGACGGCCAGGATTCCGGCCAGCGGCGCGTTGCCGATGAACAGCTTCTCGCCGTCCAGCACGTACGCCGAGCCGTCCTCGGTCGGCACCGCGGTCGTCGCGGGCCACGAGTTGTTCTGCCCGGTGGGCTCGGAGGAGGCGAACCCGGAGAACGTCACGTCGCGGACGTGGCGGCGCACCAGCGCCTCCAGCTCGCTGCCCGGCGGCAGCGCGGGCAGCAGGATGCCCACCCCGATGACGTTCTGAATGGCCAGCAGCTGGCCCAGCGTCACCGACCACCCGGCGGCCCGCTCCAGCACCCGGAAGGTGCCGAAGTCCGAAAGCCCCAGGCCGCCGAGGGCCGGCTCGTCCCGCAGCGAGAAGAACCCGCGCGCCCTGACCTCCTCCAGCAGCCCGGCGGGGATCTCGCGCGTGCGGTCCAGCTCCTCCGGGTCCAGCCGCTCGGTGAGCAGCCCCAGCACCTCGGCCGCCACCTTGTCGCTCGCCCGCTCCTCCGCGGCGTCCTCCTCGGGGAAGTCGAGCAGCATCTCCAGCGGAAGCCGTCCGGACACCAGGCTCGTCAGAAAACTCGGAGCGGGGCGCGGGGCGTTCTCGCGAGGTTCCGATGTCATGTGTGAACCCTTCGGGGAAAGCCGCCAAGGAGGGTGGGGTTTCTCGCGGAGTTTCTCCGCCGCGCCGCAGCGGTGCCGCTCGGCACTCGACGGGTCGGCACGGAAGGAACGAGGAATCCGGGGGTGCGGCACTGCGTCTCACGCTAGGGACGCCGTGCCCCTATCGCCAACCCCAGAGCCACCGGGGGCGCCCCTATTCGCCGCCCGGGATTCACCTCAGCCGCACTCGGTCTCCCGGCGCGCCTCCCCGGCCTGGTAAGGCCGCGCCAGGGCGGCCGCGCGGCCGGCGCCGTACGGCCCGTATCGGCGGATCGGCGGGCGGGACGCGCGGGACGGTATCACCGGACGCCCGGTGCCGACGGCGGCCGGACACGTTCTCCGGCCTTTTCCGCCGGCCCGGGGAAAGGCCGCACGCGGGATCGCGTGTTCCGCCGGCGATTCCGCCCGTTCCGGCGTCCGGCGGGAATTCCCCGGGCCTCCGGCCGGGCCGGAGGCCGCTGGCCTGACGGGCCGGGTCACGGACGGTGCCGGACGTCCCGCGCGGGGTCCGGGCGGACGGCGGCCGAACCGGCCGTGACGCCGCCGTCGACGACGACGGTCTGCCCGGTGACGTAACCGGACAGCGGGCTGAGCAGCCAGACGGCCGCGTTGGCCACCTCCTCGCAGGTGCCCAGCCGGCCCAGCGGGGCCCGGCGCGCCCGCTGGTCCAGGGCCCCGGGGTCGGCGTACAGGCCGCGGAGCATCGGGGTGTCGGTCGAGCCGGGGCTGACCACGTTGACCCGGACGCCGTCGCCCGCGTACTGGAGCGCCGCCGACTTGCTCAGGCCGATCACGGCGTGCTTGGTGGCCGCGTAGACCGGGCTCTGGGCGTGGCCGATGTGGCCGGCCACGGAGGAGCAGTTGACGATCGCGCCGCCGCCGCCCGCCAGCATCGCGCGGACCTGGGCGCGCGTGCAGGCCCACACCCCGCGCAGGTTGGTGGCGACCACGGCGTCGAAGTTGCCGGGGGTGTCCTGGTGCAGGGGGCCGAACGCCCCGAAGGTCCCCGCGTTGTTGAACGCCCCGTCCAGCCGCCCGAACCGGGCGACCGCCTCGGCCACGCACCGCTCCACCTGCTGATCGTCGGCCACGTCGCAGGGCGCCACGAGGTGGTGCGACGGGGGCAGCCCGGCGGCGGTCTCCGCCAGGGCCCCCGGGGTGCGGCCCACCAGGACGACGCGCGCGCCGTGGCCCGCCAGGAGCCGGGCCGCTGCCCGGCCGATCCCGCTGCCCGCTCCCGTGACCATCACCACGCGGTCGGCAAGTTCCAGGCTCATCGGTGTTCCCGCTCTCCGTCCTCGCTCGCCGGATCTCCCGTCAGGTGTTCCGGCGTCAGGTCTGTCGTCAGATGTGCAGTCCGCCGTTGACGTCGACGACCGCGCCGGTGGTGTACCCGGCGTCCTCGCCGCACAGGTGGCAGACGATCCCCGCGGCCTCGGCGACGGTGCCGAAGCGGCCGGCCGGGATGCGGCTGACCCGGTCGGCCGTCCACCGGGCGGGCTTGTCCGCCCAGGCGCGGCGGATGCGGTCGGTGCCGATGACCCCGTGGGCGACCGCGTTGACGGTGACGCCGTGCGGGGCCAGCTCGAAGGCGCACTGCTTGGTGAAGCCGATGACGCCGGCCTTGGCGGCGACGTACGCGGCGTTGCTGAAACGGGTGTACGTACGGCCCGCCACGGACGCCAGGTTGACGATGCGACCCCAGCCCGCCGCGACCATCGCCGGCGCGCACAGCCGGGTCGCGGTGAACACGCCGGCCAGGTTGTGGGCGACGGCCGACTGGAGGTCGGCCTCGGTCAGCTCGGTCACCGGACGGGCCCGGGTGTCGCCGCCCACGCCGTTGACCAGGACTCCCGGCCGGTGCTCGGAGGGTATCGAGCCGATGGCGGACTCCAGGGCCCGCGCGTCGGTGACGTCGGCGACCAGCGGGTCGCACACCAGCCGGCCGGCGAGCCCGTCGGCGACGCGGCGCACCGCCTCGGCGTCCTGGTCGAGGAGGACCAGCCGCAGGCCCCGGGCGGCCAGCCCGCGGGCGACCTCCGCGCAGATGCCGCCGCCCGCCCCGGTCACCAGGGCCACGTCCCGCCGCGCCGTCATCCGCTCCTCCGCCAGCCGTCGCCGGGCCGCCACTCGGCCAGGCACCGGGTGTGCCGCAGCAGCTCGTCGGCGGGTTCCACCCCGGTGCCCGGGCCGGTCAGCGGCCGGACCTGGTGCAGGGCCCGGTCCACGGCGAAGGCCGGCCGGGTCAGGGGCGTGGGGAACCACTCGTCGGCCCGGCCCGCCTCGACCGTCTGCCACAGCCCCCACGCGGTGGCCAGCGCCCGGCCGGCCGCCCACAGCGGGCCCACCTCGGCGACGTGCACCCCGAGCTGGCAGCCGACGCCCAGCGCGTCCGCGCGCAGGCCCAGGCGGGCCGCCGCGAAGAAGCCGCCGCACTTCGACAGCCGTACGTTGACATGGCTGGCCGCGCCGCAGGCCGCGGCGGTGTCGAGGTCGGCCGGGCCGGTGCACGACTCGTCCAGCATGACGGGCAGGCCGGTGGCCCGCCGCAGCCGGGCCAGCTCCGGCCAGGAACGCGGCGCCAGGGGCTCCTCCACCCACGCCACCCCGTCCAGCTCGCCCGCCACCCGCTCGGCCTGCGCGGCCGACCAGGCGCCGTTGACGTCCAGGGACACCCGGACGCCGGCGGGCAGGCGGCTTCGGGCCCGGGCCAGCCGCCGCACGGCGTCGGCCGGGTCCGCCACCTTGACCTTCACGTGCCGCAGCGCCGCCACGGCGGGCGGCGGCAGCGCGTCCAGGACCGCGGCGACATCCCGGGACAGGTGGATGACCAGGCTCACGGACACCGGCCCGCCGCGGCGCACCCGCGCGGGCGCGTCCAGCACCGCCAGCGCCTCGGCCAGCGGCCGGCAGAAGCGCCGACAGGCCGCGTCGAGCAGGGCGATCTCCACGGCCGCCGCCGCCGACGGGCCCGCGACGAGGTCCGGCAGCGGCAGCGCGGCGATCGAGGCGGCGGCTGACTCGAAGGTCCGCCAGTCGATCCGCTCGGCGAGCCCGGCCGGGTCGCACGCCCGTACGGCCGCCGCCGCGCCCCGCAGCGTCTCGCCCGTGACGTAGCCGCGCGGCGCCCCCTCGCCCCATCCGCGGACGCCGTCCGCCAGGCCGACCTCGACCAGCAGGGACTCCGACCGGCGGCGGGAGCGCGTGGCGTGGTCGAACGCCGCGGCCATGGGCACCGCCGCGGTGTACACCCGTACGCCGTTGATCACGCGTCCTCCTTCAGCCGCGCGGCCAGCCAGTCCCAGTACGCGGTCCTGGCCGCGGTGAACTCCAGGTAGTGCCGGTCGGCGTCGAAGACCCGCTCGTGGACGGCGGGGCCCAGTCGGCGCAGCACCGCGCGCGCGGCGGCGAGGTCGATGATCGGGTCGCGGGCGGGCAGGGCCAGGTCGACCGGGAGGGGAGTGCGGGGCGTCCCGGCGGCGTAGTGGTCCTCCAGGTGTACGAGCGCCGCCTGGGTGGCCGGTGTGACCTGGCGCAGCATCAGCGGGTCCCCGGCCAGGAACGCGAGGTACCGCGGCAGGCCGGTGTAGTCGCCGTCGGCGAGTCCCACGGGCTGGGGCGCGGTCCCGGTGCGGGCCCGGCGCTCGGCCAGCGCGGCCGGTTCGTGGCGGGCCCGCTGCTGGCCGAGCGCCGGGGCGCACAGGACCAGCTTGCGCACGGGCAGGTCGCGGCTGCACCACAGGGCGGCCAGCACGCTGCCGCCCAGGCTCTGGCCCAGGGCGGCCGGCGCGCGGCCGCCCGTCTCCGACGCCACGGCGGCCAGCGCCCGCGCGTAGTCGTCCAGCACGAGGCCGGCGGACGGCAGGTGGCCGCGGGGCCCTCCGCTGCGGCCGGAGCCCCTGCGGTCCAGGGCGTAGACGTCGACGCCGCGGGCGTTCAGCTCGGGCCCCGTCTCGTACAGCCAGCCGGCGTGGCTCTGGATGCCGTGGATATAGAACAGCGCCGCGGTCGCGCCGGGCGTCGTCCAGCGGTGCAGGGCGAGACGGGTGCCGTCGGCGGCGGTCAGCGTGCTGGTGGTGGGCATGGCCGGCCTCCTCAGTACCGGACGAGGTTGACGTCCGGGTCCAGCCGGACGTCGACGAGCAGCGGACCGTCCAGCCCGGGCAGCAGATCGCCGACCGCGTCGAGGTCGCCCGGCTCGCGGACGGTCAGGGCGCGGGCGCCCATCGCCGTGGCCAGCGCGGCCAGGTCCGGCCAGGCGTACGCCGAGTAGGCCGGGTCGTAGCCGTGGTCGCGCAGCTTGTAGTGCTCGGCGCCGTACGCCCCGTCGTTCAGGACGACCACGACGACCGGCAGCCGGTGCCGTACCGCGGTGGTGAACTCGGACAGGTGCATCATGAAGCCGCCGTCCCCGACGGTGGCGACCACGGGCCGGCCGGCGCCGGCCGCCGCCGCGCCGATCGCCCCGGCCAGGCCGAGCCCGATCGAGCCGAAGCCGCCCATGAGGGCGAAGTGCAGCGGGTCGGCCACCCGCAGGTAGGGCCAGACGCCCACGTCGAACCGGCCGATGTCGCTGACCACGGTCCGCTCGGCGGGCAGCACCCGGTCCAGGCGGATCATCGCCGACCGGATGTCCACGGTGCCCGGGCCGCCGCGGTCGGCGAAGTCCTCCCGGGGCGAGTGGCCGGCCAGCGCCTTCGCGACGCGCTCCGCCCACGGGCCGTTCGCCGCGGTGACGCCCGCCTGCTCCAGCAGCGCGTTCATGGCCTCGGCCGTACGGCGCGCGTCCCCGGCCACCGGCTCGTCCACCGGGGTGTACGAGCCGAACCGGGCCGGGTCGGTGTCCACGTGCACGACCCGCTTGCCCCGGAACAGGTCGCCGTTGAGGGCCGTCCACATGTTCAGGCCGGCCCCGAAGGCGATCACGCAGTCCGACTCGGCGATGACCGCGCCCGCGACGCTGTGCGCGAGACTGCCGAACAGGCCGATGTCCCGGGGGTGGCCGGCGAACATCTCCTTGCCCAGCAGCGTGGTGGCCAGCGCGGCGCCGGTCCGGTCGGCCAGCTCCACCAGGGCGTCCCGCGCGCCGGCGGCCGCCGCGCCGTAGCCGGCCAGCACCAGCGGCCGCTTCGCCGAGCCGATCAGGCCGAGCGCGCCGTCCAGCGCCTCGGCCTCCGGCGCCGCCGTCGGGCCCGGCGCCACCGGGCGCGTGACCGGCGCCTGCTCGCCCGCCTCGGCCTGCATGAGCGCGATGGGGACGTTGAGCACGACGGGCCGCCGCTCGGCCGCGATCCGCTGCATCGCCCGGTTCAGGTCCGCGACGAGCGACGCCGGTCCGTGGACCCGCTCGTAGCCCACGCCCGCGGCGGCCGCGACCGTGGCGATGTCGAACTGGTGGAAGTGCGTGGGCACCGGCGGCGGATCGCCCGTGACCAGCAGCACCCGGCTGCGGCTGCGGGCGGCTTCCACCAGCGGGGTCAGGGCGTTGGTGAACGCGGGCCCGTGCGTCACGGACGCCACACCGGTCCGGCCGGACATCCGGGCGTAGCCGTCGGCCATGGCCACGGCGCCCGCCTCGTGGACGACGGCCACGAACCGTCCGCCCGCCTCGGCGAACGCGGGCAGGTAGAGCAGGTTGGCGTTGCCCATCAGCCCGAAGACGGTGTCGACGCCGTGCCCGGCCAGCGCGTCGGCCAGCGCGTGGAATACCTTCATCCCTGTCCTTCGGTCGGGTCGGGCGGGAGCCAGGCGGGATCGTTCTGGTCCACCGGCGCGCGGCCCGGCGGCGGGGCGTCGCGGACCAGCGAGCGCAGGTGGTCCCCGGTGATGAGCACGGTGGTGCCCGCGCAGGACTGCTGGAGGACCATCCGCCGGGCGCGGACCTGCGGATGGCGCACCGCGCGGGTCAGGTCGTGCAGCGGGGCGGCGGGCACGCCGGCCGCCGCGGCCGCGTCGAGTACGGCGGCGACCGTCCCCCCGGCGGGCGGCAGCGGCCCGGCGCCGTCCACGAGCACCGCGCCGTCCACGGACACCGTGCCGTCCACGAGCACCGTGCCGTCCACGAGCACCGTGCCGTCCGAGGCCCGGACCAGGCGCGGGCCCGGTGCGGGAGGGTCGTCGTACCAGCGGTCCTGGGTGGCCCAGACCGCGGCGTCGAACAGCGCCACGTCGGCGGCGCAGCCGCGGCCGGTGCGCAGACGGACGTAGGTGGCCACGGTGGCGGCCGCGGCGGCCAGGTAGGCGCCCAGGACGTCGGCGCTGGACACCGGCGTGCGCCAGGCGGTGCCGCCGCCTCCGCCGACGAGGTGCATCATGCCCGACTCGGCCTGGATGACGGTGTCGACGCTGCGGTCGGCGGCGGCCAGGCCGTGGCCGGTCACCGCGCAGTGCGCGACGCCGTGCCGGGCCAGGACCTGCCCGGGGGCGAGGCCCTGCGCCGCGAGGGTGTCGGCGGCGAGGTTGGTGAGCACGATGTCGCACCCGGCGAGCAGGCCGTCGAACACGGCCCGGTCCCCGGTGTCGGCCAGGTCCAGCCGGCAGGAGCGCTTGCCGGCGTTGTTGACGTAGTAGAGGTAGCCGACCGGGCCGACGCGCTGGGCCAGGCGCCGGGAGCCCTCGCCGTGCGGCGGCTCCACCTTCAGCACGTCGGCGCCCAGTTGGGCCAGCAGCCTGCCCGCGTGCGGCCCGGCCGTGTACGAGCCGATCTCCAGCAGGCGGACGCCGCGCAGCGGCGGGCCGCCGGGGGGTATCGGCTCCCACAGGCGGCCCTGCCGGGGTGACGGGCCGCCGGCCCGCACGGCCGGCGCCAGGGAGCGCAGCGGGCCGGCCGGTTCGCGGCCCGGGCCGGCCACCAGCCCGCGGCGCCGGGCGGCGGCGCCGTCGCGTACGTCGTCGGGGGCCGCGACCTGGGCGCAGGGGATGCCTTCGGCACGCAGCCGGGCCACCACGTCGGCCGCCCGCCGGCCTGCCGTCCACTCGCCGATGATCTTGTCGAGCTCGTCGGCGTTGCGGACCCGGGCGGCGGTGTCGGCGAAGCGGGGGTCGTCGGCGAGGTCCGCCCGGCCCGTCGCGGCGGCCAGCCGCCGCCACATCGGCTCGCTCATCGTGCAGATGACGACGGGGGCGTCCCGGCACGGGTAGCTGTTCCAGGGCGCGGCCATGCCGTGCCGGTTGCCGGTGCGCCGCGGCGGGCGGCCGGTGAGCGCGACGCTCGGTAGCAGGGTGCCGGTCAGCGTGAGCAGGCTGTCGAACTCGGCGATGTCCCAGTAGTCTCCGCCGCCGCCGCGGGCCCGGCCGATGAGCCCGGCCGCGACGGCGATCAGGCCGGACAGCGCCGCGGTGCGGGAGGCCAGCCCCACGGCGGAGGTGACCGGGGGCGTCCCCTCGGCCCCGGTGGCCGCGGTCAGGCCGGCCAGGGCCTGGAGGGTCGGCTCGGTCGCCGGGGCGTCCCGCAGCGGGCCGGTGAGCCCGAACGCGCTCAGCCGCACCGTGACCAGCCCGGGGTGGCGCGCGACCAGCTCCCGGGGCCCCAACCCGCGGGCGGCGAGCCGGTCGCCGCCGTCGCGGTCGCACACCAGCACGTCGGCGGTCTCCAGCAGGCCGGGCGCCTGGTCCCAGCCGGCCGGCGGCCGCGCGGCGGCGCGCAGCCACCGCTCGAACGGGCCCGCGGCGGCGGGCGGCCGCCCCAGGGGGACGACCCGGGCTCCGAGGTCCGCGAGCAGCCTGCCCAGCAGCGCGGCCGACGTGCCGTGGCCCGCCGTGAGCACGGCGGTGCCCTCCAGTGGCCCTGTCGTCGTCATGGAAGCCCCCTCGCCCGCGCGTCAGCCCCGCGCCGGTTGTCACCGCTGGGTGTGGTCTCGGCCGGTATGCGGCCACGTGGGATATCGCGTCAGCGCTGCCCGTATTCGCGGGAATTCTCCGCGGGCGGCATGGTCCGCCATTGGGGACGCGAAAAGTCAGATCATCGGTGACCGTATCACCGAAGTCGGCGGGAAACCATCGTCCCGGGTTGCCGGGAAGTCGGCAAGAGTGTCTGCGGCATCCGTCCGGCCGCGAGTTGATAATGTGCTGATATGAAGTTTTGCAGAGGTTTACGTTCGCGCGTGTCCCCTCTGTCGGTGACTGGCACTTGCACACGACAATCGGTGCGAAGTGTCCGTGTTTACTCGCCTATGAACCGTGATGCTCGTCACATGAGCCGTCCTCGACTCGTGGTTGACGGCCGTTTTTCTGGCTGGCACAGTGAATATGAGGTTGCATCTGGAACCTGATGGGACAGCGATCTCGGACCTCTGACCAAGGTCCGAAGGAGGAGTCACGGGGGATGCTTTTCACTGACTGTCGCTGTTGGGCGACATAATGGCAGAACGGCTTTTTGCAGAACGTGCCGCTGAGGGATTTGACCGGAAAAGCGAACCGATCGTTCTCATCGGTTCGGGAAGTCATGGGCGGATCGCCGAAGCCGTCCGTGCCGCCGTCGGCCAGGCGGCAGTCGACCCGTCGGTGCTGCGCGCCGGCCACACCGCGGTGGCCGCACCGGGCACGGCCGCCGGCCGCATCGCCGCCGCCCTGCGCCTGACCGGCGCCACCTACTCACTCGACGCCCGCGAGACGCCCGCGCTGCTCGCCGTCCACCTCGCCGCCCAGGCCCTGCGCGCGGGCGACTGCGCCTACGCGCTGGCCGGCGCCGAACTCGCCGACGGCGCCTGCGCGGTGCTCCTCGCCCGGCAGTCGGCGGCCGCCGCCGTGGGAGCCCCCGTGCGGGCTGTCGTCCGCAGCACCGCGGCGGCCTACGCCCCCGTGCCCGACGACCGGGCCCGCCTGCTCCGCAGCACCCTCCGGTCCGCGGGCTGGTCAGGCGAATCCGCGGGCTGGTCAGGCGAATCCGCGGACCTGTCAGGCGAATCCGCGGACCTGTCAGGCGAATCCGCGGGCTTGTCAGAGGAATTCGCGGGTCTGCCAGGTGCAGACGACGCCACCCGCCCCGCGGCCGACGGCTTTCCCGGACTGCTCGCCGCCCTGCGCCACCAGCGGCCGCCCGGCCCCATCGCCGTCGCCGACCACGGCGGCGACGGCACCACCGCCTGCCTGATCCTGGACCACCCGCCGGACACCGCCCCCGGGCCCCCGCTGCCCTGGATCGTCTCGGCCACCAGCACCCGGGCCCTGGAAGCCAGGGCCGCGAGCCTGGCCGTACACCTCGACGCGGCCCCCGCCACACCCGCCGACATCGCCCACTCCCTGCTCGCCACCAGCCGCGGCCCCCGGCGAGCCGCCGTCATCGGCGCGGACCGCACCACCCTGGACGGCGGCCTGCGGGCCCTCGCCACCGGCGCCGACGCACCCCATCTCGTCCGCGGCACCGCCACCGGAACCCCGCGCCCCGTCTTCGTCTTCCCCGGCCAGGGCTCGCAGTGGCCCGGTATGGCCGCCGGACTCCTCGACACCTGCGAAGCCTTCCGCGACAGCGTGCACGCCTGCGCCGACGCGCTGGCCGAGTTCGTCGACTGGTCGCTGCTCGACGTGCTGCGCGCGGCACCGGGCGCGCCGCCCCTGCACCGTGTCGACGTCCTCCAGCCCACCCTGTGGGCGACGATGGTCTCGCTCGCCGAGGTCTGGCGCTCGTACGGAGTGCAGCCGGCCGCCGTCGTCGGGCACTGCTACGGCGAGATCGCCGCCGCGCAGGTGGCCGGCGGCTTGGACCTGCGCGACGCGGCCCGCCTGCTGGCCCGCCGCAGCCGGGCGTGGCTGCGCCTGGTCGGCAAGGGCACGGTGATCTCCGTCGGCACCTCCGGGCAGGACATCCTCCGGCGCATGGCGGCCTGGCCCGGCTCCGTGGAGCTGGCCGCGCTCAACGGCCCGCGCTCGGTGGCGCTGGCCGGCCCGCCCGACGCCCTGGACGACATCGTCGCCGAGCTCACCGGCCAGGGCCTCTACGCCAAACGCATCCCCGGCGTGGAGACCGTCGGCCACTGCTCCCAGGTCGAGACCCTCCGCGACCACCTGCTGGACGTGCTGCGCCCGGTCTCGCCCAGGCCCTCCACCGTGCCGTTCTACTCGACCGTCGACGGCGCCGAGCGGGACACCGCCACGCTGGACACGGACTACTGGTACCGCAACACCCGCGACCAGGTGCGCTTCCACCAGTCCGTCCGGGCTCTGCTCGCCGCCGGACACCGGTCGTTCATCGAGGTCAGCCCGCACCCGCTGCTCAGCACCTCCATCGAGGACACCGCGGCCGAGCTGGGCGTGCCGGACGTGGCCGTGGTCGGCACGCTGCGGCGCGGACAAGGCGGCGTCCACCGGGTGCTCACCTCGGTGGCGGAGGCGTACGTGCGCGGCGTCGACGTCGACTGGTCACCGGTCCTCGCCGACACCGGGGCCCGACGGATCGACCTGCCGGCCGTCCACGACACCGGCACCGACACCGGCACCGACACCGACGCCGAACCGTCCTGGACGGGCCGCGTCCGGGCACTGCCCGCCGAGCAGCGGGCCGAAGCGGTCACGGACCTCGTACGCCGCACGGTCGCCGCGGTGCTGGAAGCGGACTCCGCCGACGCCGTCGACCCCGGCACGGCGTTCAAGGACATGGGCCTCAGCTCGCTGAGCACCGTCCACCTGCGCAACCGCCTCCGCGAGACCACCGGGCACCACCTGTCCGCCACGGTCGCCTACGACCACCCCACCCCGGCCGCCCTGGCCCGCCACCTGCTGACCGCCCTGTTCGACACGGCGGGCGCAGGCGGGCACCCGAGGACGGAAGCCCCAGCGTACGACCAGCACCCGGCCGATCCCGAGGCCGCCCTGCTGGCCGCCCTGGAGCAGGCCGACGCGGCACTCGAACACCTGCGGGCCGCACATGCCGGAAACAGGACCGCCGTCGCGTACGAAACCGGCCGGCGGATCGAGGAACGGCTGAAGTCCCTCACGGACAAGGCCCGGCTGATGAGCCACGACGACGCCGGTGAACCGGCCGCCGACCGGTTCGCCGCAGCCACCGACGACGAGATGTTCGCTCTCATCGAAGAGCGGTTCGGCATCTCCTAGAACCGAGCACCCAGAACCGCCCCCGCACACCACAAACGATTCCCGTTTTCCCGAGGCCCACAGGCGCTGTTTCCCGCGCGCCGTTTCCGGGCTCCGTGTTTCACGCGTACGAGTCCGCGCCCCCCACAGTTCTCCGAAGGCGGCTCCCATGGCACACGAAGACAAGCTTCGCCACCTCCTCAAGCGTGTCAGCGCCGAACTCGACGACGCGCGGCGGCGGGTGCGTGAGCTG
>NZ_JAVSCF010000046.1:0-30414 GCF_031932565.1 Streptomyces sp. B1866 | reverse complement strand
CCGCCCGCGCTCCCGCCGGGCCCCTCGCCGGGGCTCCCGCCCGGACCGCCGCCGGGCACCGCGCCGGGAAGGCCCGCGGCGGCCTGCGGCCCGGCGTCCGGCTGCCAGGCCGGGGCGGGCTCGGGACGGGTGCCGTGCAGGCGCCGGGGGTCGTCCCAGCCCAGCGGTACGGGCGACATGGCGGCCGCGCCGCCGGTGTCGCGCACGTCCACCTCGCCCCGCGCGCGCAGTTCGGGCAGCGAACCGCCCGTACCGCCGGAGCCGTCGGCGACGCCGGAGCCGTCCGGACCGGACAGTCCAGGCGGGCCGGACGGCTCAGGCAGCGGCCCCTCGTCCAGGAACACCGGCCCGGTCTCCTCCGGCGCGGGCCCGACGGCCCGCGCGTGCGCCGCCCCGGACGGCGGTCCGGGCACCGCCTCCGCCTCGCCGGGTGCGGGGCGGCTGGTGCCCGGAACCCACGCGGCACCGTTCCAGTACCGGATGTAGCCCGGAATGGACGGATCCGGGTAATACCCGGGCCCAGGTACTGCTTCGCCACTACCGGAGGTCACCAAAGCCCCCAACTCCCGTCGAGAACACCCACGCCTACCCCGTCCGCCGAGCCGACGCCCACGCGCCGCGCCGCCCCGAGGGCAGCGCGCCGTACGGAGACGTACGTACCACAGGGGCGGGACCGGAACCCAGGCCGGTCCCTCGCATGACACTAACGAACGGCGCGGACACCGGCAGACGGCGGAGAACACCAGGGCGGTTCCCGAACAGCGGGCCGACGGCCCGTCAGGGGTGCTCAGGTGACGACGCGCACGGGGCAGCAGCGCTTGGCGATCAGCGGCGTCGTCGGTCCCAGGGTGAGCGCGCAGCCGTTGTCCAGGATCAGCCGTTTGCGCTGGTCCGGCAGCGCGAACATGTTGCCCACGCGCGTGTCCGTACCCGCGATGTGCACCACGTCGCCCACCCGCACCGTGTGCGCGTAGACGACCATGACCTCAACCAGCCCGCTTCGCATCGCTCCTCGCTTCTTTCTTCCGCTCGCGCTCACAGGTAGAGCTGCGCGCCGCAGGACGCGCAGTGCTTCTTGCCGTCGACGTGCTTGGTGCGCTGGTGGTCGCAGGGCGTGTTCACGCCTCGGCCTCCGTCCTCCGGCCGCCGGCCAGGGCGCCCCCGCCGCTCGGGACATCCGCCCCGCCACCGTCCTGGGCCAGCACCCGCACCCGGTCCGGCCGCGCCGTCCACTCGCGGCCGCCGTGCTCGGGCCGTACGAACGCCAGGCGTTCGACCCGGCGCGGGTAGGGCGGGCACTGGGCCGGGTCCGCGTAGTCGACAACGGCCATCAGCAGGCCCGTACGCCCGCTGGTCTCGTCCCGCACCAGCCGCCCCACCTCCCGCTCGCCCACCGGCTCGTGGTCCGGCGGCCGCTTGGCGGGCGCGGTCCGGCCGCGCCGGCGGATGACGGCCGCCAGCCGGCGGGCCACCTCCGGCGGGCAGCGGCCCAGGTCCAGCAGCGGGCACGGCTCGTCCCCGCCGAGTGACGGCCCGTCAATCCGCAGCGCGGGCAGGGAGATTCCGACCTTGGTCAGCGCGGCCCGTAACTCGTCGCGCGCCGCCTGCGCCTCCTTCACCCGCGCAGCCGCCGTGCGCCGCCTGTCCACTGCCGCCATCTCCGCCCACTCCTCCTGGTCCGAACTCACCCCATCGGGGGGTTATTACGGTGTGTAGTACTAGCGTCGCTCTCCGCGCTCTAACATCAAGAGGAGTGATCCATCCGGCGTGCCGGTCAAGAAGGGTGTGACACGCATGGCCAAAGATTCGGGCTCACGGGAGCTGCCGCCATCGCGGCGGGCGTACGGAGAAGAGCTCCGCCTCCGGCGGGAGGCCGCCGGGCACACCCAGCAGTCGCTGGGCGAGGCGGTCATCTGTTCGCCGTCGATGATCGCGCACATCGAGGCGGGGCGGCGCAAGCCCCGTCCCGAGGACGCGAAGCGGCTCGACACGGCGCTGGGGACGGACGGATTTTTCGTCCGCTTCCTGTCGACGCTGGACTCCGCACGTGTGGCCGAGCACTTCGCGTACGCCGCCGAGTTGGAGAAGTCGGCCATCTGTATCCAGGAGTACGCGTGCGCGCTGATCCCCGGTCTGCTCCAGACCGAGGAGTACGCGCGCGCGGTCTTCCGAGCCCGGAAGCCGAACGTCACGACGGATGACGTGGACAGGCGCGCCGTGAGCCGCATGGAGCGCGGGCGCCTCCTCAATGACCTCGCACGACCCGAGGTGTGGTCGCTGCTCGACGAGCACGTACTGCGCCGGAGGGTCGGCGGGCCGGCCGTGATGGCCGGAAACCTGCGGCATGTCGCCGAGTTGGCGCACTCCGGACGCGTCCGCGTCCACGTGCTGCCGTTCTCGGTGGGAGCCCATGCGCTGGCGGCGGGCAACGTGACTTTGATGCGTTTCGCCGACATGCCGCCCGTGGCTTACCTTGAAGGCGTGAGGACGGGCCTGGTCGAAGACGACCCGGCCGCCGTCGCCGGCTATCAGACCGGCTACAACCTCGCGCTCAGTGAGGCGCTGCCACAGGAAACATCGCTCGACCTGATCGAATCCATCGCGAAGGAATACGAGAGTGAACCCTGAGACGCACATCCTCCACGCGTCCGCGCTCACCGGGTGGCGCAAGTCCAGCTACAGCGGCCCCGGGGACGACATCGGCCCCGACAACTGCCTTGAGGTGGCCGACGGCCACCCGGGCGCGGTCCCGGTCCGCGACAGCAAGGACCCGCACGGCCCGGCCCTGCTCTTCGGCCCGGCCTCCTGGTCGTCGTTCGTGACCGCCCTCAGGGGCGGTGAGCTCCCCGGCGCCTGACCGCCGGCCGACCACCGTCGGTGCGCGGCCCGTGCGGCCGCGCACCGCGGCGGGGTGTGAGCGCGCCCTCTCCCCCTCTCAGGGCGCGCTCACACGGGGTGCCCCGCCGCCGTAGGCGGGCCCCGTCCGCCGTACGGGCCGACGGGCCGTACGGCGGACGGGTCTGACCGGGGCCGACGGCGGCGGGCGCTCGCTGCCGGCCCCTGAGGCGTCGCCTTGTTCCCCTCAGGGCGCGCCCGTCAACGGGCGTCGGCCGCGTGGCCGACCCCAGTCCTTCGAGAGGCCGAGTCCGTCCCTCGACCGTGGCCGGGACCGGTCCAGCGGCGGCCCCGGTCGCGGCCCGGCAGTCTCCACGGCCGTCGCCGACAGCGACGCGCACAGCGCCGTCGCGGTCAGGGCGGTGAGCACCATACGTTTCACGCCGCATCCCCAGAACTCGCGCGAACCGAGGCGGGAAGCCCCGGACCCGACGCCGACGAGTCTGCCGGGGCGGCACTGCGGCGTCGTCAGCACGGAGCGCCAGCGCCTTAGCTCTGCGTGCCAAGCCGGTTGCCGCGGACCACCGCCAGCCGGTAGGCGCGGGGCGGCATGCCGTACACGGCCCGGAAGGCGCGGGTGAAGTCGGCCGGGCGGACGAGGCACCACCGGGCGGCTATGGCGTGAATGGGCTGGTCCAGCAGCCGGCTGGTCGGCCAGGTCGCGACGGGCCCGCTCCAGGCGCTCCCGGCGGATGAGGGCGGCCACCGTGACGCCCTCCTGCTCGAAGAGGCGGTGCAGGGAGCGGGTGGAGACGTGGTGGGCGGCGGCGATCCGGTCCGGGGTCAGCGCCGGGTCGTCCAAGTGCCGCTGGATGAAGGCACGGACGCGTAAGCCCAGCGCCTGCGGGCGGCTCTCCGGGTGCTCCCGGAGATCGAGGTGGTGCGCCACCACCGCGGCCGCCAGGTCGATCGCCGCCATGCCCAGCCGGGCGGCGGTCTCGGGCCCGTACGGCGTGGGGTCGTTGACCAGGTGGGTGAGGAACCGGGCGAACAGCCCGCCGATCCCCTCCCGCCCGGGCAGCCGCGCCGCGAGCAGCCGGTCGACGTCGGCACCGCCCGGCAGGCGCAGCAGCGCCCGCGGGACCAGGAGGTGCGCGGTGGAGGTCATGCCCCGGTCGGGTTCCAGAACGCCCGACTGGACCCGCGAGGTGGTCGACAGCACCAGGGACCCCGGCGGCAGGGCCGCCTCCCTGGCCCCCTGGACGATCCCCGCCAGCCCGCGCCGGATCAGGGAGATCTGGTACAGCTCCGGGTCGGACTGCCGGATCAGCCGCTCCGTGCGGCGCGACCGCAGCGAGGGGCTGTCGAACACGGTCATCTGAGCCGATCCGAGGTCCAACAGGTGCAGGGTGGCCCGGAAGTCGGCGGCGTGCTCGGTGCTGACCTCGTTGGGCGAGTGACTGGCGATGACCATCTCCAGCCAGCGAGGAAACCGTTCCTCGGCCGGCAGGTCCTCACCACGGAAAACCGTCTGGATCATCCTTCCCCCCATTTTCTGACCGGTTCNACGGAAAACCGTCTGGATCATCCTTCCCCCCATTTTCTGACCGGTTCCGGCCCGGTGCCTGGCGCCGCGTCCGGACGTGGCCGGTTCCGGCCCGCCGCGGCGCCGCGGAGGCGCCCCGGACGCGGGCCTCCGCCCGCGCGGCGGCCGCGGCTGTCCGACGGGCCCCGTACCGACGTCGCCGCGGCCGGGCCGGGCCACCGGCATGGTCGCCTGATCTCGGCGAAGGCCGCGGGAACAGCGCACGGCGGACACCCGGTTCGGCGCGACGGGCGTTCAGGCGGCGCCGGGCCGGCCCTCGCCCCGAACACTCCTGAGGTGCCCGGTGGCGGCGGCCAGGAACTCCGCGCGGGCCTTCTTCACCTCGTACCAGTCCGGTTCGCGGCCCCCGTCCCTGTGCAGGGCCGCGGCACGCTCCACGGGAGCCCGGGCCTCCGCGACCGGCGTCTCCGCGTCGACGGCGGCGAGGAACGCGGCGTACGCGTCGCGGCGGGCCAGGTAGAGAGCGACCGGGAACTCGTCGGCCATGGGGTGCCTCCCCCACTCACGGGCGGGCCGGCCGCCCTGTCCGGACCGGGCACCGGCACGCTACCCGAACGGACCTCATGATCAGGCGGAAACGGCGGCGGATGTCCTCGACCGTACACCGACACGGCCAGGGGCGGACGAGTTCGGCGCGTGCGTGGCGCAGGCCGGTGCCGGGCAGTTCGTGCCCGGCGTGCCTGGCGCGCCCGGCGCGCTGGCCGTCCAGGGGGAGCGCCCTTGGATACGCGTCACAGGGGCGATGAGGCGCCGGGCTTTCCCCGAAGTGCCCGCGCACCACAGGCCCGTACGCAGGAAACGCGCTGCGGCGGCGGGACCGCAGGGCCGAGCTGGTCGGGCGCTTCCGCGACAGGCTCGGCGCCGGGTCCGCCGTGGTCCCCACTCCGCCCGTCGAGGACGACGACGCCCCGGGCCCCGTCGTCCCGCCGCCCGGCGGCTGGACCGTGACGGTCGGCGAAGACCTGGAGACCGTGCACCAGGTCCGGGCCTGGCGCCCGGCGCCAGGCCCCGGCCCCCGCCGTCAGCACACGCAGAACTCGTGGCCCTCCGGATCCGCCATCACCACGTGGTGGCCGGAATACTCCGCCACCACCGTCGCCCCCGCCGCCTCCAGCCGGTCGGCCTCCTGGCGGACGCGCGCCCAGCGGATCGCCGGGCTGCCCTGGCCCGACACCCGCAGGTCCAGGTGCAGCCGGTTCTTCACCAGCTTGGGCTCCCGGACCTGCTGGAGGAACAGGCGGGGGTTGGCGCCCGTCGGATCGTGCAGCCAGGCCGCGTCCTCCTGGTCGTCGTCGGAGAGGCCGAACCGGGCCAGCCACTCCTCGCGGGTGGTGAACGGGGCGGGCGGGGGTTCGTCCTCGTAGCCCAGGGCGAGCTTCCAGAACTCGGCCAGTCTGGTGGGGTCCGCGCAGTCCAGCGCCAAGCCGACCGTGACCGTCCTGCGGGTGGCCATCCGCCCTCCTCGTGCTCGTACGTCGTACGACCCGTGCCCGGCGCGTGCGCCGCGTTCCGGCTGACAGCACCGTACGGGGAGGGTCTGACAACGGGCGGGAGGTGCGCCGGGGCACGGGTGGGCGGCGGGGTGCGGCGGGCCGGGCATCAAAAAGTTCCGCGGATTGCCCGAAGTCGCGTAATGGATGGCGGGGCAGTGCGCTCTCATCCGGTGTGGTCCCCGTACAGGGGGCAACAGCACCTAGAGAAGCGGATCCGAGAGAGGGCGCACGACATGCACTTCCACGTGGTGGAGCGAGAACTGGAGATGAACCTGGTGCTGTCGCCCGAGCGCAGCGTCCCGGTCCCGGCCCGGCTGTCCTACCGCACGAGCGATCCGTACGCCGTGCACATCGTCTTCCACACCGGCTCGGAGTCGCCTGTGGAGTGGAGTTTCGCGCGCGAGCTGCTGCTGGAGGGGGTGTTCCGGCCCTGCGGCCAGGGGGATGTGCGGGTCTGGCCGTCCCGCGCCGACGGCCGGACGACCGTGTGCATGTCGCTGACCTCGCCGAACGGCGCCGCGCAGGTGGAGGCGCCCGCGTCGGTGGTGTCGGCGTGGCTGGAGCGGACGCTGCGCGCGGTGCCGCCGGGGCAGGAGCACGAGCAGTACGACATCGACGCCGCGCTCGCCGGGCTGCTGGCCCGCACCCCCCGGGACGGGGCCGCGCGGCGGCACGGCCAGGACGAGCCGCGGCCGGGCGGCGGTCCGGCGGCCGGGGACGGGATCGGTGCGTAGCGGGGACGGGGACGGGGACGGGGACGGGGACGGGGACGGGGACGGGGACGGGGACGGGGACGGGGACGGGGACGGGGACGGGGACGGGGACGGGGACGGGGACGGGGACGGGGACGGGGACGGGGACGGGGACGGGGACGGGGACGGGGGCGGGTGCGGGGGCGGCGAGTGCGGCGGGCGGGTGGCCCCCGTCAGGCCCGGGGCGGCGGGCGGGCGGCCCGAGGCCCGGGAGAGGCGGGGGCGGCGGTGTGAGGGGGTCCGGCCCGCCTGGGTTCAGCAGACCCACCTTGGCCCCGCCCAGCGGCCGCCGCGCGGCGAATACTGGAGCACATGGAGCGAAACGCCGAGCTCAGTGAGTTCCTGCGGTCCCGCAGGGGCCGTCTGAGCCCCGAGGACGCGGGCGTGCGCGTCAGCAGCGACAGCCCGCGCCGGGTGCCGGGGCTGCGCCGGGAGGAGCTGGCGCACCTGGCGGGCGTCAGCACGGACTACTACACGCGCCTGGAGCAGGGCCGCGGCCTGAACGTGTCGGAGACGGTGCTGGACGCCGTGGCCCGCGCGCTGCGGCTGTCGGAGACCGAGCGCGCGTACCTGTTCCAGCTGGCCAGGCCCAAGACGCGGCGGGCGGTGCGGTACCGGCCGCCGCGCCCGCAGCGGGTGCGGCCGGGCGTGCACAACGTGCTGCGGACGCTGGACCGGGTCTGCCCGGCCTTCGTCTTCGGCCGCTGCGCGGACGTGCTGGCCGTCAACCGGCTGGGCCGCGCGCTGCTCACCGACTTCGACGCGCTGCCGTACCGCGAGCGCAACTACGCCCGCTACATGTTCCTGGACGAGTCGGCAAGGGAGCTGTTCCGCGACTGGGAGCTGTGCGCCGCCGAGACGGTCGGCGGGCTGCGCCTGGAGGCGGGCCGCCGCCCCGACGACCCCCGGCTGACGGAGCTGGTCGGCGAGCTGACGATCAAGAGCCCGGAGTTCCGCGGCTGGTGGGCGGGGCATGTGGTGCGGGAGAGGATGCACGGCGTGAAGCGGTACCACCACCCCGTGGTGGGCGACCTGACCCTCGCGTACGAGTCCATGCCGCTGCCCGGCGACCCCGACCAGACGCTGTGCGTCCAGACGCCCGAGCCGGGCTCTCCGTCCGAGGAGGCGTTGCAGCTCCTCGCCAGCTGGACCTCCGCCCGGGAGCCCGCGCGGCCGTCCCGGACCCCTCATTCCACCACTCCGCGCAAGGAGAGCACCGACTCATGACGAGTGTCACCGCCTACGCCGCCCCCGCCGCCAAGGCGCCGCTGGAGCGTACGGTCATCGAGCGCCGCGCGGTCGGCGCCCACGACGTGCTGATCGAGATCGCGTACGCCGGTATCTGCCACTCCGACCTGCACCAGGTCCGCGACGAGTGGCACCCGGGCATCTTCCCGATGGTGCCCGGCCACGAGATCGCGGGCGTGGTCACCGAGGTCGGATCCGCGGTGACCCGGTACGCCGTCGGCGACCGGGTCGGGGTCGGCTGCTTCGTCGACTCCTGCCGCGAGTGCGAGTACTGCCGGGCCGGCGAGGAGCACTTCTGCGTCAAGGGCAACGTGCCGACGTACAACGGGCGGCACTACGACGGCGAGCCGACGTACGGCGGCTACAGCTCGCACATCGTCGTCGACGAGAACTACGTGCTGCGCATACCCGACGGCCTCGCGCTCGACGTGGCCGCCCCGCTGCTGTGCGCGGGCATCACCACCTACTCCCCGCTCGCGCACTGGAACGCGGGCCCGGGCAAGCGCGTCGCCGTGGTCGGCCTCGGCGGCCTGGGCCACATGGGCGTGAAGTTCGCCCACGCGCTGGGCTGCGAGGTGACGGTGCTGAGCCAGAGCCTGCGCAAGAAGGAGGACGGGCTGCGGCTGGGCGCCGACCACTTCCACGCCACCAGCGACCCGGCGACCTTCACCGAGCTGGCCGCGAGCTTCGACCTGATCCTCAACACCGTGTCCGCCGCCCTCGACCTGGACGCCTACCTGAGCCTGCTGAGGGTCGACGGGACCATGGTCAACGTGGGCGCGCCGGAGCACCCGGTCAGCTTCAACATGTTCTCGGTGCTCATGCGGCGGGTGTCCATCGCCGGTTCGCCGATCGGCAGCATCCGCCAGACCCAGGAGATGCTGGACTTCTGCGCGGAGCGCGGCATCGGCGCGGAGATCGAGGTGATCCGGCCGGAGCAGATCAACGAGGCGTACGAGCGGATGCTGGCCAGCGACGTGCGCTACCGGTTCGTCATCGACGTCTCCTCGCTGCGGTAGGCCCCGCGGGCGGCGGACCGGGTACGGGGTCGGCTCGGCCCGTACGGTCGGCTGTGGCCGTACGGTCGGCTCGGCCCGTACGTGCGGGCTGCGGCCGAGCGGTCCCGTACCGGCGAAACGGCCCGGCCCCGGCCGAGCGGGACCGCCCCGGCCTGACGGTCCGGCCGAGGGGGCTCGGGCCGTGCGGGCCGGGTCGGGGCCGTACGGTCAGAAGAGCTTGCCCGGGTTCAGGATGCCCAGCGGGTCGAAGACCTGCTTGATGCCCCGGTGCAGCTCCACCCCCACCGGCCCCAGCTCGCGCGCCAGCCACTCCCGCTTCAGCACGCCGACGCCGTGCTCGCCGGTGATGGTCCCGCCCAGCTCCAGGCCCAGGCCCATGATCGCGTCGAACGACTCGCGGGCGCGGCGGGACTCGTCCGGGTCGGCCGCGTCGTAGCACACGCTCGGGTGGGTGTTGCCGTCGCCCGCGTGGGCGACGACGCCGATGGTCAGGCCGTACGTCGCCGCGATGGCGGCCGTGCCGTCGACCATCTCGGCCAGCCGCGAGCGCGGCACGCACACGTCGTCGACCATGATGGCGCCGCGCACCGCCTCCAGCGCGGGCAGGGCGGCCCGGCGCGCCTGGAGCAGCAGGTCGGACTCTGCCGCGTCCTCGGCCGGGACCACCTCGGTGGCCCCGGCAGCCCGGCACAGCTCGCCGACGGCGGCGAGGTCGGGGGCCGGATCCGGGGTGTCGAAGGCGGCCAGCAGCAGGGCCTCGGTGGACTCGGGCAGGCCCATGTGCGTGGCGGCGTTGACGGCGCGCAGGGTGGTGCGGTCCATGAGCTCCAGCAGCGAGGGCACGTGGCCGCCCGCCATGATCCGGCACACGGCGTCGCAGGCGGCGGCGGTGGTGGGGAACTCGGCGGCCAGTACGAGCTGCGCGGGCGGCGCGGGCCGCAGGGCGAGCACCGCGCCGACGACCACGCCGAGACTGCCCTCGGAGCCGACGAACAGGCGGGTCAGGTCGTAGCCCGCCACGCCCTTGGCGGTGCGGCGGCCGGTGCGCAGCAGGCGGCCGTCGGCGAGGACCACGTCGAGGCCGAGGACGTACTCGGCGGTGACGCCGTACTTCACGCAGCACAGCCCGCCCGAGGCGGTGCCGATGTTGCCGCCGATGGTGCACTGCTCCCAGCTCGACGGGTCGGGCGGGTAGTACAGGCCCTGCTCGGCGACCGCGCGGGACAGGGCCGCGTTGACCACGCCCGGCTCGACCACCGCGATCCGGTCGACCGGGTTGATCTCCAGGATCCGGTCCATCTTCACCAGGGACAGCACGACGCACCCGTCGGTCGCGTTGGCCGCGCCCGACAGGCCCGTGCGCGCGCCCTGCGGGACGACCGGCACGCGCAGGGCCGAGCAGGTGCGCAGCACGTGCTGGACCTGTTCGACGGTGCGCGGCAGGACGACGGCGGCGGGGGCGCCCGCCGCGCAGAAGCTCGCCATGTCACGCGCGTAACCGCCGGTGACGTCCGGATCGGTCAGCACGGCGTCCTCGGGCAGGCCCGCGCGCAGGGCGGCGGCCAGCTCGGCCGCGGCGGGCGGGTGGGCGGCCGGGGCGGGCGCCGGGCGCGTCGTCGGGTGCGTCGTCGGGTCGGTCAGGTCCGTCATGCCTCCAGGCTCGCACCTCGGCCGCCCCGGGCGGAACGCCACGCGCGGGGGCCCGGCGCCCGGAAGGCAGCGCCGAGCGCCAGGGCCCGGGCCGGGCCGGGTCTCAGAGGTTGCCGCGCCGCGCCTGCTCCCGCTCGATGGCCTCGAACAGCGCCTTGAAGTTGCCCTTCCCGAAGCCCATCGAGCCGTGCCGCTCGATCAGCTCGAAGAAGACCGTCGGCCGGTCCTGCACCGGCTTGGTGAAGATCTGGAGCAGGTAGCCGTCCTCGTCCCGGTCGGCGAGGATGCGCAGGTCCCGCAGGGTCTCCACCGGCACGCGCGTCTCGCCGACCCACTCGCCGAGCGTGTCGTAGTACGAGTCCGGCGTCTCCAGGAACGCGACGCCGGCCGCGCGCATGGCCCGTACGGCCGCGACGATGTCGCCCGTGGCGAGCGCGATGTGCTGCACGCCGGGGCCGCGGTAGAACTCCAGGTACTCGTCGATCTGCGACTTGCGCCGCGCCACGGCCGGCTCGTTGAGCGGGAACTTCACCTTCCGGGTGCCGTCCGCGACGACCTTCGACATCAGCGCGGAGTACTCGGTGGCGATGTCGTCGCCGACGAACTCCTTCATGTTCGTGAAGCCCATGACCCGGTGGTAGAAGTCGACCCACTCGTCCATCCGGCCCAGCTCCACGTTGCCCACGCAGTGGTCGATCGCCTGGAAGGCGCGCCGCTCCCACGCTGTGCCGATCGGCTCGGCGGCGGCGTATCCGGGCAGGTAGGGGCCGTGGTAGCGGGAGCGGTCCACGAAGGTGTGCCGGGTCTGGCCGTACGTGGCGACGGCGGCCAGGACCACCGTGCCGTGCTCGTCGGTCAGCTCGTACGGCTCGTCCAGACCGGTGGCGCCGCGGGCGGTGGCGTACGCGTACGCGACGCGCACGTCCGGCACCTCGATGGCCAGGTCGACCACGCCGTCGCCGTGCGCGGCCACGTGGTCGGCGAGGAAGCGGCCCCAGGCGCTGTCCGGCCGGACGGCGGAGGTGAGGACGAAGCGGGCGCCGCCCGAGACGAGGACGTAGGAGGCGGTCTCCCGGGTGCCGGTCTCCGGGCCCGCGTAGGCGGCCAGCCGCATGCCGAAGGCCGTCGCGTAGTAGTGGGCGGCCTGCTTGGCGTTCCCGACCGCGAAGACGACCGCGTCCATCCCCTTGACCGGGAAGGGGTCGGCGAGCCGGGCGCCGTGCGGGGTGTGGTCCAGGGTCTCCGTCATGGTTCGAGCCTGCGCCGGTGGGCCAGGCTGCGCAACGCTTTGCTGATTTACCAGACAATATGTACAGCTACCGCTAAGATTTTCGGGACAGCTTGCACAAAGTGACCAGGGTCACACGAGACGGAGGGTGCGGTGGGGATCGACCGCCTGGACGCCCGGCTGATCGTGCTGCTCGCCGAGGAGCCGCGCATCGGGGTGCTGGAGGCGTCGCGGCGCCTGGGCGTGGCGCGCGGGACCGCGCAGGCGCGGCTCGACCGGCTGCGGTCGGGTGGCGTGATCCGGGGCTTCGGACCGGACGTGGACCCGGCGGCGCTCGGCTATCCGGTCACCGCGTTCGCCACGCTGGAGATCAGGCAGGGGCAGGGCGCGGACGTGCGCAGCCACCTGGCGGGCGTGCCCGAGGTGCTGGAGCTGCACACCATCACCGGCCAGGGCGACATGCTGTGCCGCCTGGTGGCCCGGTCCAACGCCGACCTCCAGCGGGTGATCGACCGAGTCGTCACGTTCGCCGGGATCGTCCGCGCGGCCACGGCGATCGTTCTGGAGAACCCGGTCCCGATGCGGATCCTCCCGCTCGTACGGCAGGCGTCCGAGGAGTGGTAAGCCGGGAATGGTAGACCGGATTCCGGCCAAAGAATGAGGCGGAGGACAACGGGGGTACGGGCAGCGGGAATTGCGCCGCGGCGGGGCCGCCGGCCGGACGGTCCCGCCGCGGCCCGGCTCTCGCGGCCCGGCTCTCGCCGGCCGCCTCCGGTACGCCGCGTGACGACGGCCGCGTGACGACGTGGCCGACGACGCGGGAAGACGCGAGGGAAGCGCGAGGGAAGGGGACAGTGTGGACTTCTGGGAGTACGTCGGCCACCGGCGTACGCAACTGCTGCTCGACGCCTACCAGCACGCCAGCGCCGTCTTCCAGTGCGTACTGGCCGCCACCGCGCTGGGCGTGCTGATCGGCGTGCTCACCTACCGCAGCGAGTGGGTCGGGAACCTCGCCGTCACCGCGACCGCGACGGTCCTCACCGTCCCCTCCCTCGCGCTGCTCGGCCTGCTGATCCCGGTCACCGGGCTCGGCGTGGCCCCGACCGTCATCGCCCTGGTGCTGTACGGGCTGCTGCCCATCGTGCGCAACTGCGTGGTGGGCCTGCGCGGCGTGGACCCGGCGCTGCTGGAGGCCGCGCGCGGCATCGGCATGTCGCGGCCGGCCCAGCTGGTCCGGGTCGAACTGCCGATGGCCTGGCCGCCGATCCTCACCGGCATCCGGGTCTCGACGCAGATGCTCATGGGTATCGCGGCCATCGCCGCCTACGCCTCCGGCCCCGGGCTCGGCAACGAGATCTTCCGCGGCCTGGCCTCCCTGGGCAGCGCCAACGCGCTCAACCAGGTGGCGGCCGGGACGCTCGGGATCGTCGTCCTCGCCCTGCTGTTCGACGCCGCGTACGTCCTGATCGGACGACTGACGATTTCCAGGGGGATCCGTGCCTGACTCCGCCGCCGACACCGCGGCCGGTGCCGTGACCACCGCCGCCGCGCCCGGTACCGCCGCGGGCGCCGCCGCCACCGCCGGCGCCGCCATCCGCCTCGACCAGCTCACCAAGCGCTACCCCGGCAGCGCGGTGCCCGCCGTCGACAACGTCACCATGGAGCTGAAGGCCGGGGAGGTCGTGGTCCTGGTGGGCCCGTCCGGGTGCGGCAAGTCGACCACGCTGAAGATGATCAACCGGCTGATCGAGCCGACCTCCGGTCGGATCCGCATCGGCGACGAGGACGTCACCGGCATGGACCCGGTCCGGCTGCGCCGCCGGATCGGCTACGCCATCCAGTCCTCCGGCCTGTTCCCGCACATGACGGTCGCCCAGAACATCGCCCTGGTCCCCAAGATGGCCGGCTGGCCGCGGCAGCGGATCAGGGACCGCGTCGAGGAGATGCTCGACCTCGTCGGCCTCGACCCCGGCGAGTTCCGCGGCCGCTACCCGCGCCAGCTCTCCGGCGGCCAGCAGCAGCGGGTCGGCGTGGCGCGGGCGCTGGCCGCCGACCCGCCCGTACTGCTGATGGACGAGCCGTTCGGCGCGGTCGACCCGATCACCCGCAACCACCTCCAGGACGAGCTGATCCGGCTCCAGCAGGAGCTGCGCAAGACCATCGTCTTCGTCACCCACGACTTCGACGAGGCCATCAAGCTCGGCGACCGCATCGCCGTGCTGCGCGAGCGGTCGCACATCGCGCAGTTCGACACGCCCGAGGCGATCCTGACCAACCCGGCCGACGACTTCGTGGCCGGGTTCGTCGGCGCGGGCGCGGCGCTGAAGCGGCTCGGCCTCACGCGCGTGCGGGACGTGACGGTCGGACGGCTTCCGACCGCGTCCGTGGACGACCCGCTGGAGCACGTCACCGGCCTGCTGACCGCCGAGGGCACCAGCGAGGTGCTGCTGCTCGACCGGCGCCGCCGCCCGTACAAGTGGCTGCGCCACGAGGACCTGGCGCGCGCCCAGGGCTCGCTCGCGCGCGCGGGCACGCTGGTGCGGCACACGGTCACCCGCGACGCCACGCTGCGCGACGCGCTGGAGGCGGTGCTCACCGACAGCGCCGGGCGGGCGGCGGTCACCGGGCGGCACGGCGAGTACACGGGCGTGGTCGACGTGGGGACACTGATGAACTCGGTGCACGAGATGCTGGAGGCCGACCGCCTCGACGCCATCCAGCACCGCCACGAGTTGGAGGAGCTGCGCGCCGCCCGGACCCGGCGGGAGCAGGAGGGCACGGACGCGGACCAGGCGAGGGAGCGGGCATGAGCCAGTCACCGCCGCCGCCCGGCAATCCGGGCGCGGAGCCGCCGCCCACGGCGGCCGATCCGGTCCGTACGGCCATGGCGGACCGTACGGCCATGGCGGACCGTACGGCCATGGCGGACCGTACGGACCCGGCGCCCGCCACGGAGACCGAAGGCGAAGACGGCAGGCCCGCCGGGCCGGCGCTGCCGCCGCGCATCACCTGGCGCAAGCTCACCTTCCTCCCGGCCTTCCTCACCGCCGGCCTGCTGGCCACCTGGCTGTGGTTCTCCCACACCGAGCTGGACTCGATCGCCCGCAACTCGATCGCGGACGGCAACATCTGGCTGCGCCTGCGCCAGCACGTCGAACTCACCGCGATCTCCACCGGCTACGTCCTGGTCATCGCCATACCGCTGGGCATCCTGCTCACCCGGCGCAGGCTGCGCGCCGCCGCGCCGCTGGTGATGGCCGCCGCCAACGCGGGCCAGGCGGTGCCCGCCATCGGCCTGCTGGCGCTGCTGGTGATCTGGCTGGGTACGGGCACGAAGGCGGCCCTGTTCGGCATCGTCGTCTACGCCGTGCTGCCCGTGCTGTCCAACACCGTCGCCGGGCTGCGCGCCATCGACCCCACGCTGATCGAGGCCGCGCGCGGTGTCGGCATGTCGATGTGGGGCGTGCTGACCCGGGTGGAACTGCCGCTCGCGGTGCCGCTGATCCTGGCCGGGGTGCGCAACGCGCTGGTGCTCAACGTGGGCACGGCCACGCTCGCCTACTTCGGCGGGGGCGGCGGGCTCGGCGACCTGATCGCCACCGGGATCGCCAACCACCGGATGCCGATCCTCGTGCTCGGCTCGATTCTCACGGTGGCGCTGGCGCTGTTCGTGGACTGGCTGGCGTCGCTGGCCGAGCTGCTGCTGCGGCCGCGCGGCCTGGAGGAGGCCCCGTCATGACCACCAGGCTCACCCGCACCAGGAACCGCCGTGAGGCCCGCACCCGTACCCGTACGGCCCGGGCCGCCCGGCCCGCCGCCGCGCTCGCGGCCCTCGCGCTGCTGCCCGCGCTGCTCGGCGGCTGCGGCCTGCACAGCGGCAGCCGGTTGGCCGACGACGTCGAGCCCGGCTCGGTGGGCCGGGGCCGCCCGCTTCAGGGGGCGCACCTGACGGTCACGTCCAAGGAGTTCAGCGAGTCGATCATCCTCGGGCACGTCATGGGCATCGCCTTCGAGGCGGCGGGCGCCGACGTGCAGGACCGCACCGGCATCCAGGGGTCGATCGGCACGCGCGAGGCCATCAAGTCCGGCGACGCGGACGCGATGTACGAGTACACCGGCACCGGGTGGATCACCTACCTCGGCCACGACAAGCCGGTCGTCGACCCGTACGAGCAGTGGAAGGCCGTACGGGACGCCGACCGCCGCAACGGCGTCGCCTGGCTGCCGCCCGCCGAGCTGGACAACACCTACGCGCTGGCGCTCAACGAGGCCCACGCCCGCCGGTACGGCACCAGGACCCTCTCGGACGTCGCCGCGCTGGCGAAGCGGGACCCGGAGGCGGTGACGGTGTGCGTGGGCAACGAGTTCGCGGTGCGCGACGACGGCCTGCCCGGCATGGCCGAGGCGTACGGGCTCGACCTGCCGTCCGCGCGGATCCGGAAGATGGACGACGGCATCATCTACACGCAGGTGGCCAAGGGCCGCGCGTGCGCCTTCGGCGAGGTGGCCACCACGGACGGCCGCATTCCGGCGCTGGGCCTGAAGGTGCTGGAGGACGACCGGCACTTCTTCCCGAACTACAACGCCGCGCCGGAGATCCACGCGAAGACGCTGGAGCGCTATCCGGCCATCGCCGACGTGCTCGCCCCGATCACGAAGAAGCTCACGAACGAGGTGGCGAGCCGCCTCAACGCCCGGGTGGACGTGGACGGCGAGGACCCGCACGACGTGGCCAGGGACTGGCTGGTGGAGGAGGGGTTCGTCAGGAACGGCTGACGGCGGGGCGGGCGCGGGCGATCCGTACGCGGGAGTGGACCGGTCAGCAGTGCGGGACCCGGCCGCCCGAGCCCAGCGCCCGCAGCGCGTCGACCGCGCCGGACAGCGTGCTGACCGGAACCAGCCGCAGCCCCTTCGGCAGGTCGTCCTTCGCGTCCGCGCACTCGCCCTTGGGCACGAGGAACACCGTCGCCCCGTCCCGCCGCGCCGCCTGCGTCTTCAGCGACACGCCGCCCACCTCGCCGACCTCGCCGCGCGCGGTCACGGTGCCGGTGCCCGCGATGGTGCGGCCCCCGGTCAGGTCGCCGCCGCGGCCGTCCCCGGCGATCTTGTCCACGATGCCGAGGGCGAACAGCAGCCCCGCGCTCGGCCCGCCGACGTCCGCGAGCCGCAGCCGTACGTGCACGTCCTTCGGGGACAGCCGCAGGTAGCGCAGCGCGGCGCTGGTGGCGTCGTCCTGCGACTGGGCCATCTCCTGGAGGTTGTGCCGCTCGATCTCCCTGCTGGTGTCGCCGACGGGGTAGACCGAGTCGCGCGGCATCACGGCGCGGTCGCCGTCGAACCAGGCCGACAGCACCGTGTTGAGCCGTACGGTCGCATCCGGGCCGGTGGCCGTGATCGTCGTGGCCCGCAGCCGACCGCTGGTCGTGCGGGTCTTCACACCGGACACGGTGATCACCGGCCGGCCCGCGTCGGAGCCGAGGACGTCCGCGGTGGGGCCGGGATAGGCCACGGAGTACGGCAGCGGCGCGGACGCGGCGACGGCGAACAGGGCGACGACGGGCGCGGCGCAGGCCGCGAGGATGCGGGCGCGAGGTGACAGCACGCCCGCCACCCTAGTTGACGGCCGTCACGGGCCGGGGGCCGCCGGCGGGGTACGTACGGGAGGGGGCGCGAGCCGGCGGGGGCACCGGCGCGGGGCGCCGGGCGTGGACGTACCGCCGGGTTCGGAACCCGTCCGTACCGGCCGGCGCGGCCCGTACCGGCACCGCGCCGCGCGCCCCGTCACCGCAGCGCGTCCGCCACCTCCCGCGCCGCGTCCACCACCCGTGGCCCCACCCGCTCCGGCACCGACTCGGCCAGCATGACCACCCCGACGCTGCCCTCCACGCCGGTGACCCCGAGCAGCGGGGCGGCCGCGCCGCTGGCGCCCGCCTCCAGTTCGCCGTGGGTGAGCGTGTAGCCGGGGTCCTCGCCGCGGCCCGCGCGGGCGGCCAGTATGGCGCGGCCGGCGGCGCCGCGGTCGAGGGGGTGGCGGAAGCCCGGCCGGTAGGCGACGTGGTAGTCGGTCCAGCTCGGCTCGACCACGGCGACGGCGAGGGCCTCGGCGCCGTCCACCAGGGTGAGGTGCGCGGTGGCGCCGATGTCCTCGGCGAGGGAGCGCAGCGCGGGCAGCGCGGCCTCCCGGACCAGGGGGTGCACCTGGCGGCCGAGCTGGAGCACGCCGAGGCCGACGCGGGCCCGGCCGCCGAGGTCGCGGCGCACGAGGGCGTGCTGTTCGAGCGTGGCCAGCAGGCGGTAGACGACGGTCCGGTTGACGCCGAGCTTGTGCGACAGCTCGGTGACGGTCAGGCCGTGGTCGGTGTCGGCGAGCAGCTTGAGGACGCGCAGCCCTCGGTCGAGCGTCTGGGAGGTCTCCGCGGTCACGACGCCCCTCCTCGAATGTGAGTGGCGGCTCTTGCCGTCAGTGGCGCTGCCGGTCCCGGCGACGGCGCGCGGACGATGCCGCCGGTCGCGGTGTTACGCACCGGCTGCGCTCCGGGGCGGCGTTGCCACGGAGCGTGTGCGTTCGCGCGGAACGGTATCGAGCGAGTCCGGTGAGCGGAAGACTTGGTCCAGAATGCGGGCGAAGCTGCCGTGACAGGAGTTATGCGCAAGTCCGTTTTGGTGAAGTCTAAGCGCGTATGGGGCGGCGTGGCGGCGGCGATGGTGGCAACTTCATGAACGGCGCCCCGGCAGGCTCACGCCCACCGACCACCGACCGGGCCCCGGCGTCACCGCATCCGGGTCGCCCACTCCCGCACCTTGGCGATCCGCGCGGTGAGCTGCCCGGCCGTGGCCTCCGCGCTCGGCGGCCCGCCGCACACCCGGCGCAGCTCGGTGTGGATCACGCCGTGCGGCTTGCCGCTCTGGTGGGCGTACGCGCCGACCAGCGTGTTGAGCTGCTTGCGCAGGGCCAGCAGCTCCTTGTGGGTGACGACCGGGCGCCGCTCGGCGGGGATCTCGGGCAGGTCGGCCTCGGCGTCCGGCTTGCGGCGGCTGTGCGCGATCTGCCGGGCCTGCCGCCGCTGGAGCAGCATCTGCACCTGGTCGGGTTCGAGCAGGCCGGGGATGCCGAGGTAGTCCTGCTCCTCCTCGCTGCCGGGGTGGGCCTGCATGCCGAACTCGGCGCCCTCGTACACCACCCGGTCGAAGACCGCGTCGGACTCCAGCGCCTCGAAGGGCAGCGTGTCCTGATCGCCGGTGTTCTCGTCCTGCTCCCGCTCGGCCTCCTGGAGGAGCTTGTCCTCCTCGGCGTACGGGTCCTCCTCCTCGCCGTCCTTCTTCGGCTTGTCCAGGACGTGGTCCCGCTCGACCTCCATCTCCCCGGCGAAGCCGAGCAGCGCGGGGATGGTGGGCAGGAACACGGACGCGGTCTCGCCGCGCCGCCGGGACCGTACGAACCGGCCGACCGCCTGCGCGAAGAACAGCGGCGTGGAGACGGTGGTGGCGTACACCCCGACCGCGAGCCGGGGCACGTCGACACCTTCGGACACCATGCGCACGGCCACCATCCACCGGTCCTCGGACGCGGTGAACTCCTCGATGCGCCCCGAGGACCCGGGGTCGTCGGACAGCACCACGGTCGGACCGGTGCCGGTGATCTCGCGCAGCAGCTTGGCGTACGCGCGCGCCGAGTCCTGGTCGGAGGCGATGACCAGGCCGCCCGCGTCCGGTATGGCCTTGCGCACCTCGGTGAGGCGGCGGTCGGCGGCGCTGAGCACGTTCGGCATCCAGTCGCCGCGCGGGTCCAGGGCGGTGCGCCACGCCTGGGCGACGGCGTCCTTGGTCATGGGCTCGCCGAGCCGGGCGGCGACCTCGTCGCCCGCCTTGGTGCGCCAGCGCATGTTCCCGCTGTACGACAGGAAGATCACCGGCCGGACCACGCCGTCGGCCAGCCCGTTGCCGTACCCGTAGGTGTAGTCGGCGGCGCTGCGCCGGACGCCGTCCGGGCCCTCCTCGTAGTGCACGAACGGGATCGGGTTGGTGTCGGAGCGGAACGGCGTGCCGGTGAGCGCCAGGCGCCGGGTGGCGGGCTCGAACGCCTCCAGGCACGCCTCGCCCCACGACTTGGAGTCGCCCGCGTGGTGGATCTCGTCGAGGATGACCAGCGTCTTGCGCTCCTCGCACCGGTTGCGGTGCAGCATCGGCCGGGCGCCGACGCCCGCGTACGTCACGGCCACCCCGTGGTACTCGCGGCCCAGCCGGCCCGCGCTGTACTCCGGGTCGAGCCGGATACCGGTACGGGCCGCCGCCTCCGCCCACTGCTTCTTCAGGTGCTCGGTGGGCGCGACCACGGTGACCTGCTGCACGACGTGGTGGTGCAGCAGCCAGGAGGCGAGGGTGAGCGCGAAGGTCGTCTTGCCCGCGCCGGGCGTGGCGACGGCGAGGAAGTCGCGGGGGTGCTTGTGGAGGTACCGGTCCATCGCGGTCTGCTGCCAGGCGCGCAGCTTGCTCGCGGTGCCCCAGGGGGCGCGTCCGGGAAAGGCCGGCGAGAGGTGGTGGCCGGCGGCCGTCGGGTGCGTGCTCACGGTCTCCATCAGCCGGTCGGGGTCGGTCACCGCCGGCCCACGAGAGCGGCCGACGCCCGCGACAGCCTACCGGGGCGGGGGCGGGCTGCCCGGGGCGAGCCCCGGGCGGCCCGCCCCCGCCCCGGGTCGGGCCTCTTCCGCCTCACTGGGCGAACCGCGTCAGCCCCTCGGAGATCTTCACGACGTCCAGCTCTCCCTGGCATACGCCGAGCACGAACCTCTCGGCCTCGTCGACATCGAAGTCCGCTCGCAGCGGATGTCCGTTGACGTGCAGGAAGACCCAGGTGGCATACCAGGAGAGCCGCTTGTTGCCGTCCACCAGCGCGTGGTTGCGAGCGAGCGACTCCATGAGGGCCGCCGCCTTCTGCCAGACGTCCGGATAGGCGTCCTGGCCGAACACACTTGCCTGCGGTCGGGCCAAGGCGGATTCCAGGAGCCCGTAGTCGCGCACTTCGCTGGCTCCCAGCCGCTCCGCCAGGCGCAGCAGCTCGGGCAGCGTCAGGTAGTGCATCAGGCGAGCCTCCGGTTCAGCTCGGCGCTTACCTTCAGCACGTGGTCCGCGGCCTCGTTGAACAGGCGGGAATGCTCGTTTATCGCCGAGATCACGGCGTCGTGGGCGAACGACTGCATGCTCCGCCCCTCGGCCTCCGCCCGTTTGCGCAGGGCGTCCAGCTCTTCGTCCGTGAACCGCAGATTCAGACCAGCCATGGCACAACGGTACCATGTGGTACCACTTGGTGCCATCCGGTGACGCCCGGGGATAGGAGGCCGCAGAGCAGGGGGCTGGACGGGGCCGCCCGTGAACGCCGTATGTCAGTTCCGTGGCAGCGCCCGCCGGGTCGTTGAAGCCCGGCGAGACCCGCCCTATGGTCGATGACACCGGCAAACACCCGGCCGTGTGCCCGAGTGGTTCAGGGACTCGCCTGCAAAGCGAGTTACACGGGTTCGATTCCCGTCACGGCCTCCGCACCCCCTGACCAGGGGAAACAGCGGGGCGACACCCCCGGAAGGGTGGCGCCCCGCCGGCCGTCCGGCTCAGTCTCCGTCTCAGTCGGCGGGTACGAGCGCGCCCGGCGCCCGCCGCGCCCCGGCGGCGGGCGCGCCGCGGTCACGTCACCCGGCGGCTCTCCCGGGCCCACGCCGCCAGCAGCCGCAGGGCCGTCTCGGACGGGGAGCCCTCCTCGACCGTGTAGGCGATGAGGGCCTGGTCCGGGTCGGCCGGGAGGCGCAGGGTCTCGTAGCCGAGGTCCAGTTCGCCGACCACCGGGTGCCGGAAGACGTAGCGGCCGTGGGTCTTGTCCTTGATGCGGTGCTCCGCCCACGCCTCGCGGAACTCGGGGCTGGCCGCCGACAGCTCCTCCAGCAGGGCCGCCGTGTGCGGGTCGTCCGGGTGGCGGGCGGCGTCGAGGCGGAGGTAGCCGGCCACGTCGCGGACCTTGCCGCGCCAGTCGGCGAACAGCCTGCGCACGCCCTCGTCGCGGCACAGCAGGCGGGCGAGGTTGCGCCGGCTCGGGGGCAGCGCGCCGAAGTCGGTGATCAGGGCGGCGGCCAGGTCGTTCCAGGCCAGTACGTCGGTGTTGCGGCCGACCACGTACGCCGGCACCTCGGCCGCCGAGTGCAGCAGGCGCAGCAGGCCGGGCCGCACCCGCTGCGGCTCCGGCTGGGGCGCGCCGTCGGGGCCGGCCGGGGCGGTCCACGGCCGGGCCAGCCGGTACAGGTGCTCCCGCTCGACCGGGTCCAGCCGCAGCGCGCGGGCCACCGCGTCCAGCACCGTCTCGGAGAAGTGCAGCGTGCGGCCCTGCTCCAGCCGTACGTAGTGGTCGACGCTGACCCCGGCCAGCTGGGCCAGCTCCTCTCTGCGCAGGCCGGGGACCCGCCGCCGCCCGCCGTGGCGGGGCAGGCCGGCCTCCTCGGGCCGCAGCCGGGCCCGTCGGGACCTGAGGAACTCGCCCAGTTCAGCGCGCCTGTCGAGGGTCATGCGGGCAGTATCCCGGCCGGTCCGGGCCGGTGTCCGGGCTTCCCGGCGCCCGGTACCCCTGATCCTGGTCACGCCGTGCCCAGGCACCGGCTGCCGCTGGCGGGAGCGCCGGGCGGCGGCGACCCTGGACGTACCGGGCACGGTTCCGGTCCGCGGGCCGCGGGCCCCAGGGCGCCCGCACCGCCGCCTGCCGTCCCGCGGCGTCCAACGGCAGACCACGACCTCCGCAGGGGAACCACGCGCACATGACCACCAGCACCCTCCCCACCCGCCCGCTCGGCGGCACCGGCATGGACATCACCCGCCTGGGGTTCGGCTCCTGGGCCGTGGCGGGCTCCGGCTGGCGCTTCGGCTGGGGCGCCACCGACGACGCCGAGTCCGTCTCCGCGATCCGCTACGCGGTCGCGTGCGGCGTCAACTGGATCGACACCGCCGCCGTCTACGGCCTGGGCCACTCCGAGCAGCTCGTCGGCAAGGCCGTCGCCGACCTGCCCGAGGCCGACCGGCCGTACCTGTTCACCAAGTGCGGCCTGGTCTGGGACCCCAAGGACCCGCAGGCCGCGCCCCGCCGCCACATGCGGCCCGCGAGCGTGCGGCGCGAGCTGGAGGACTCGCTGCGCCGGCTGAACGTGGGCCACATCGACCTGTACCAGGTGCACTGGCCGGACACCGGCGCGCCGATCGGCACGGCGGGCAGCGGCGCCGGCGAGGTGTCCCCCGACGCCACCCCGCTGGAGGAGTACTGGCAGGTCATGGCCGATCTGAAGGCCGAGGGCAAGGTCCGCGCCATCGGCCTGTCCAACCACTCGGCCGCCCAGCTGGCCGCCGCCGAGGAGATCGCGCACGTGGACGTGATCCAGCCGCCGTTCTCCGCGATCAACCGCTCGGCGGCGCCCGAGGTCGCCTGGGCGCACGCCCACGGCACGGGCGTGATCGCCTACTCCCCGCTCCAGTCCGGGCTGCTGACCGGCACGTTCTCCGCGCGGCGGGTCGCCGGGCTGCCCGCCGACGACTGGCGGGCGTCCCACCCCGACTTCACCACCGGCCTGGCCGCCAACCTCCGCCTGGTCGAGGCGCTGCGCCCGGTCGCCGAGCGGCACGGCGCCACCGTGCCCGAGGTGGCCATCGCCTGGGTGCTGGCGTGGCCCGGGATCACCGGCGCGATCGTCGGGGCCCGCAAGCCCGGCCAGGTCGACGGCTGGATCGAGGCCGGCTCGGTGGCCCTGAGCCCGGCCGACCTGGACGACGTCGCCGCCGCCATCGAGGTCTCGGGGGCGGGCTCCGGCCCGGTCCGCCCCTGACGGCAGCCGGTGCCCGGCCGGCCCCGGCCGGGCACCGGGCCGAACACCCGCAGGGCCCGAAGGGAGATGGACGGCATGACTCTCACGGTCGTCGCCGAGTGCCTGGCCTCGCCGGGCCAGGAGGACCGGTTGCGCACCGCCCTGGAGGCGCTGATCGAGCCGACCCTGGACGAGCCCGGCTGCCTGTCGTACCGCCTGTACTCCGACCCGAACGACCCGGGACGGATGGCGATCGTGGAGGAGTGGACGGGCCCGCAGGCGCTGGCGGAGCACTTCGAGACCGCGCACTTCCAGCACGCGGCGCAGGTGCTCGGCCGGATACTCGCCGAGCCGCCGGTGATGCGCAGACTGGTCGCCGCGCCCGGCGACTGACGGCCCCCGCCCGGGATCGTACCGAGCAGTAACATTTCGCCATACCGAGCGGTATCATCTGGCCAGATCCCGGGCCCGGGACTGCGTACGGCCAGGTCGGGCCCACGAGCGAAGGTAGGCCGACCGTGCCCAGTCTCGACCGCGTGGACGACGTGTTCCTCCTCGACATCGGCGACACCGAAAACCGCTTCCACCCCGACTGGCTCGCCGCGGTGAGCGAGCTGCTGGACGAGGTGGAGAAGGCGGACGGGCCGCGCGCCCTGGTGACCGCGGCGACCGGCAAGTTCTTCTCCAACGGGCTCGACCTCGACTGGGTCTTCGCCCACGGCGACCAGCTGGCCGACTACGTCCGGTCCGTGCACGACCTGCTCGCCCGGGTGCTGTCCCTGCCGCTGGTCACCGTGGCCGCCGTCCAGGGGCACGCGTTCGCCGCGGGCGGCATGCTCGCGCTGGCCCACGACTTCCGGGTGATGCGCGAGGACCGCGGCTTCTGGTGCCTGCCCGAGGCGGACATCAACATCCCCTTCACCCCCGGCATGTCCGCCCTCATCCAGGCCCGGCTGAGCCCGCAGGTCGCGCACGAGGCCATGGTCGGCGCCCGCCGCTTCGGCGGCCGTGACGCGCTGGCCAAGGGCATCGTGGACCAGGTGGCGCAGGAGGGGGCCGTACGGGAGACGGCCCTGGAACTCGCCCGGTCCCAGACGGCCAAGGCGGGCCCCACCCTGGGCACCATCAAGGCCCGCATGTACGGCCCGGCGCTGGCCGCGCTGCGCGACGGGGAGGCGGGGCTGGGCTGACCGGGCGCGGGCCGGAGGCGGGCGGGCGGCCGGGCCGTACGGCGGGAGGTAAGGCCCGGCGGCCGTTACGGTGACGCGGCGGCCGTACGGTGGCGCGGCGGGCCGTACGGGCCGGCCGCCGCTACCGGGCCGTGTGCGCCGCCAGCAGCCCCAGCGCGCCGTCCACGGCCCGCGTGAACCCCTCGGCGGAGCCGTCCGCGCGGGCCAGCACGTAACCGCCCTGGACCACCGCGACGACGGCGGCGGCCGTGGCGGCCGGGTCGAGCGGCGCCGGCAGCTCGCCCCGGTCGCGGCCCTCGGCCAGCACCTCGGCGAGCCGACCGCGCAGCCAGGCGAACGTCTCCTCCACCGGCCGGCGCAGCGCGGGGTCGGCCATGACGTCCGGGTCCTGGGTGAGGCGGCCGACCGGGCAGCCGCGCAGCACGTCCCGCTCCCGGCGCAGGTAGGCGGTGACGCGCTCGACGGCCGTGCCCGGGGCGGACAGCAGCGCCTCGGTCTCGCCGCGCATCTCCTCGGCGGTGCGGGTGATGGCGGCGAGCGCCAGCGCGGGCTTGCCGTCGAAGTGGTGGTACATGCTGCCCTGGCCGACCCCGGACCGCTGCTGGATGGCCTTGGGGCTGGTGCCGACGTATCCGCGCTCCCACAGCAGCTCGCGGGTGGTCTCGATCAGGCGCTCGGAGGTGCTGCTCACGCCGCGAGTGTACCTACTGGTAGGCACAATCGGTGAGGCGGCGGTCAGGGGCACAGCCGGGTCAGCCGCGCCCCGTCACCGCCCGGAAGTCCGCGACCCGGCTCAGGTCGGCCGGGTGGGTGACGGCGCCCATGGCGGTCATGGTCTGGGCGATGGACCGGTAGATGCGGGACAGTTCGCCGCTCGCGATCAGCTTCTTGTTCTCGGCGCCGGAGTACAGCCGCACGCCGCGCAGCGTCGAGGTCAGGTCCTCCGGCTTGGTGCCGGCCGCCTCGGCCATGATCTCCACGGCCTCGGTCCGGTCGCTGCGGTAGAAGGCGATGGCCTTGTTCCAGGCCGCGACCAGCTTCCCGGCCTCCTTCTGGTGGCCCTTCAGCCACCCGGCGTTCGCCACGAGGAAGTCGCTGATCAGGCCGGGCGACTCGGCGCTGTCGTAGAGCACGTGGACGTCCCGCGCCCGGCCGCCGCCGGTCGCCTCGGTGATGTACGGCTCGTAGGTGACGGCGACCCGGGTCTTGCCCTCGGCGATGAGCGCCCCGGCGTCGGCGGCGAGGACGTCGTCGGAGCGGATGTCGCCGAAGGGGATGCCGGACTTCAGCAGGTAGTGGTGCAGCAGCAGGTCGCTCGTGGTGCCGCGCTCGTAGGCGACCCGGCGGCCCCGCAGCTGCTCGGCGCGCCTGATGGACTTGGCCGCGAGGATCGCGTCGGCGCCGACCGACGCGTCCTCGTACAGGATCGGGGTGACGGGCCGCCGCTTCTCCGCGAACTGGATGATGTGCCCGGCGTCGAGATTGGTCACGTCCGTCTTCCCGCCGAACAGGGCCGTGTTGCGCTCCGTGTCCTGCTGGAAGTTGACGAATTCGACATCGATGCCGAGTTCGGTGAAGAAGCCTTTCCTGTCGGCTATGTACCAGGGCGCGTAGCCGATCCACGGCATGATGCCCATCGTCACGGTCTCGCGCTCGCTCGTGGTGTCCGAGTCGGGGCCGCAGCCGGTCAGGGCGGCGGCCGCGGTGGACAGGGCGACCAGACCGGCGAGCGCGGTGGTTCCGGCGCGCCGACGCTGTCGCATTCCCACGGAAATCCTCCACATCAGGGGCCGTCCGCCTGGCCGCCGGCGTTTGAACGTGATGCGGCGAGTCTCATTCTGCTTGGCGAGTGAAGTCAAGTCGCGCCCGCCGGACCACGTGCGATGTCCTTGTTTCCCGGGTTTTCCCCCGGGTTCTCCCCTGGTTTTCGCCGCAGACAGGGTTTTCTCATTCTGTGGGATTGTGTCGTGTTCCGTCGCTTCCGGCTGTCCCGTCGTCCGTCGTCGTCCGTCGTCCGTCGGCGCGTTCCCCGGCCCTTCGGCGGTCCGCGCTGCCCCCTCCCGGTGCCCGGTTCCCCCCGGGCGCGCCCGTCAGGGGGCCGGGTTCGTCACCACCGCCGCCTGCGGGCGGATCGGCAGCCGGTTCACCGGGCGGCCCGTCGCCGCCCGTACGGCCGCCGCCACGGCCGCCGGGGAGGTGACCACCGGCACCGCGCTGACCGCCTTGGCCCCGAAGGGCGCGACCACGTCCCGCTCCTCCACCAGGCGCACGATCCGGATCTCCGGCACGTCGACGGCGGTGGGCAGCGCGTACCCGGTGAGGTCCGGGTGCCGCACCACGCCGCGCGACGTGCGCAGGTTCTCGGTGAGGGCGGCGCCCACGCCCTGCGTGACGCCCGCCTCGATACGGGCCGCCACCTGCCGGGGGTTGAGCGCCCGGCCCACGTCCTGGGCCACCGCCATGTCCACCACGCGCACCGCGCCCAGCTCGATGTCCACGTCCACCACGGCCCGTACGGCGCAGAAGGCGAGCCCCACGAACGCGTCGCCCTGGCCGGTGTCGTCCAGCGGCTCGGTGGGGTGCGGGCGGCACTGGGCGGTGGCCCACAGCTCCTTGCCCTCCAGCGCCTCCTCCACCGTCGTGCTGAGCACCCCGTCGTACGAGGTGATCTTGCCGTCGGCGATGCTCAGCAGCTCCACCGACATGCCGAACTTCTGCGCCAGCGGCTGGAGGAGCTGGGTGCGCACCATCTTCGCGGCCCGCTCCACCGCGCCGCCCGACACCCACGTGTGCCGCCCGCGCGCGGCGGGCCCGGCCGGCGGCTGGTCGGTGTCCACCGGCGCGACGTGCACCTCCTCCACGCCGAGCACGTCCTGCACGATCTGCCGGGCCAGGGTGGTGAAGCCCTGCCCGGTCTCCACCGCCGCGCAGATGACGGTGGCCACCGTGCCCTCCACCTTCACCGTCGCCGTGGACACCTCGTCGGCGCCCTCGGCGCCCAGCATGTGGACCATGCCCAGCGCGTAGCCCACGCCCCGGCGCACCGCGCCCGGCTCGCCCGCGCCCTCCGGGCCGCCCGGCAGCAGCCACTCGTCCTCCGGGTCGTCCTTGGGCAGCGGCGGCAGCGGCGCCTCCCGCACCGCCTGGAGCAGCTCGGCCACCGGCGCCGGGCAGGTCACGGTCTGGCCGGTGGGCAGCAGGTCGCCGGTCGCCAGCACGTTGCGCATCCGCAGCTCGGCCGGGTCCAGGCCGAGCCGGGCCGCCAGCTTGTCCATCTGGCCCTCGTAGGCGGCGCACACCTGCATGGCGCCCTCGCCGCGCACGTGCCCGGACGGCGGGTTGTTGGTCCGTACCGCCCAGCCCTCCACGAAGGCGTGCGGCACCACGTACGGGCCGCAGGCGAAGGACACGGCGGCGGCCAGCGCGTCGGCGGAGGCGTCCGCGTACGCGCCCGCGTCCAGCAGGATCTGCGCCTCGACCTTCACCAGGCGGCCCTCGGCGTCCGCGTGGTGGCGGTAGCGCAGCAGGGTGGGGTGGCGGTGCGCGTGGCCCAGGAACGACTCCTCGCGGGTGGCCACCAGCTTCACCGGCCGTCCCGTGCGCAGCGCCAGCAGGCCGAGCGCCAGCTGCATGCCCGGGTCCTCGCGCTCGCCCATCGCGCCCGGCACGCCGGTCACCACCACCTTCACCCGGTCCGGCTCCAGGCCGAAGCAGGCGGCGGCCAGGTCGCGGTCGGCGTGCGGGTCGGTGGACGCGGTGTAGATCTCCACGCCGCCGTCCGGCCGGGGCACGGCCAGGCCCGCCTCGGCGCCGATGGGCGCCGGGTCCTGGCGGCCGATCCGGTACAGGCCCTCGACCGTGACCTCGCCGGTCACCTCGGGGTCGCCGTAGTGCAGCGGGATGTGCCGGACGAGGTTGCCGTCGGGGTGCAGCGGCTCGGCCGCGAACGCCTCCTCCGGATCGGTCACCGGCTCCAGCACCTCGTACGCCACGGCGATGGCGGCGGCGGCCAGCCGGGCGGTGTCGGGGTGGTCGGCGGCGACGGCGGCGATCGGCTCGCCGTGGTAGCGCACCAGGTCCTGGGCGAACACCGGGCGGTCGGCGACGTGTCTGCCGTGCGCGGCGTCGCCGGGCACGTCGGCGTGCGTGAGCACGGCCCGTACGCCCGGCATCTGCTCGGCCTGCGAGGTGTCGACCGACGCGATGCGCGCGTGCGGGTGCGGGGACCGCAGCACGGCCGCCCACAGCAGGCCCTCGGCCCACAGGTCGGCCGCGTACGGGAAGGTGCCGGACGCCTTGGCGGGCGCGTCGGCGGGCGGCACGGACACGCCCAGGCCGTGCGGGGGCGGCGGGGCGCCGGTGCCCTGCGGCAGCGCGGTGACGGGGGCGGCGCTCGCGGCGGCGCCGTCTGCGATTCCGGTCATGCTCCTGCCCCTCCGGTGGTGCCGCTCTCGCCCCCGTCTCCGCTCGCCGGGCCCGCCTGGTGGCCGAGGTCCGGCAGGTCGGCCGGGCCCGGCATCGGGTGCGCCTGGTGCGCTCCCGGCGCCTGGTGCGGGCCGGGCGCCTGGTGCGGGCCGGGCGCCTGGTGCGGGCCGGGCGCCTGGTGCGGGCCGGGCGCCTGGTGCGGGCCGGGCGCCTGGTGCGGGCCGGGCGCCTGGTGCGGGCCGGGCGCCTGGTGCGGGCCGCGGGCAGCCGCCGGGTCGGCGCCGTCGCCGCCCGCCGCGCCCACCGCGCTCTCCCGGGCGGCCACGACGTCCCGTACGGCCTGGAGGACGCCCCGGTAGCCCGAGCAGCGGCACAGGTTGCCGCAGATGGCCTGGCGGGTCTCCAGGTCCGACGGCGCGTGGTTGCCCTCCAGCAGGTCGTGCACGGTCATCGCGAGGCCGGGCACGCAGAAGCCGCACTGCACCGCGCCCGAGGCGACGAGCGCCTGCTGCACGTCCGACAGCTGCCCGTCGGCGGCCAGCCCCTCGACCGTCCGCACCTCCGACCCGGCGACGGTGGCCGCCGGCACCAGGCAGGAGGCGACCAGGCGCCCGTCGACCTGCACCGAGCAGGCGCCGCACTCGCCCTGCGAGCAGCCGTCCTTGGCGCCCGCCAGGCCCAGCCGCTCGCGCAGCACGTACAGCAGCGACTCGCCGATCCACGCGCCGGTGACGGGCCGGTCGGCGCCGTTGACGCGCAGGACGTACGAGGCGTGCGGGTGCTCGCTCTCGACGACGGCGGGCTCGGGCTCGGGTGGGACGGCCAGGCCGTCCGCGTCGGCCGGGAGTCCGGGGAGGGCCAGGCCGTCCCCGGGGGTGTCGTCGGCGCCGGCCGGGTCCCGCGGGAACTCCGGGGGCGCGGGGGCCTGGGCCGCGGAGGCTGCCGGGGGTTCCGGGGCCGGGGCGGCGGAGCCGGGGCCGTCGTCGGCCGGGTGCTCGTGGGTCACCGGGTCGTGGGCCAGGGCGTCGTGGGGCAGGGGGTCGGCGGGCGCGGGCGCGCCGGGGGTGGGGGTGCCGGGCCGGGCGGCGTCCTGCCCGGAGGGGGCGGGCCCCGTGGCGCCGGGATCCTCCGGGCCGGGGGGCC
>NZ_JAVSCF010000045.1:17373-31530 GCF_031932565.1 Streptomyces sp. B1866 | reverse complement strand
CCGGCGGCTCCTCGGCGCACCGCGCGGGCCGCCCGGCGCCCGGGTCCGGGCAGCCGGCCGCCTCCTCGGCGGGCGGCTCGCGGGGCGGCGGAGCCTGCGCCGGGCCGCCCGCCCCGTGGTCGGAGCGCGTCCGGCAGGCGGCCAGCCACAGGGCGTCGGCGAACTGCTGCCAGTCCAGATCCCGCGGCCCCCGCCGGTCGGCCCCGTCGGCTCTGCCCGGGTCCCGGGTCATGCCGGGCCCGCGGCGTCCAGCCGGTGCCAGACGGCGTGCAGGAGCTCCTCCCACTCGGGACCGGGCGTGTGGGCGCGGGAGGTGCGCAGGTACACGGCGTTCAGCAGCTGGTCGGCGGCGAGACCGCCGTCGTGCCTGCTGCGCTCGACGAACGTGTGGATCAGCTCGCGGGCGCGCGCGTCGACGCCGTCACCCAGGTGGGCGGCCACGATGGCGGCCAGCTGGTCGGCGTCCGGGTCGGGCAGCCGCAGCTGAAGGCAGCGGCGCAGGAACGCGGGCGGGAACTCCCGCTCGCCGTTGCTGGTGATGATCACGACGGGGAACGCGCGGCAGCGCACCCGGCCGCCCGCGACGACCGCCGACCGCCCCGGGTCGTCGGTCAGCACCCGCACGGCCGGCCGGCGGCCGCGGATGCGCACCAGCTCGGGCACCGTGTACTCGCCCGCCTCGAAGATGTCCAGCAGGTCGTTGGGCAGGTCGATGTCGCTCTTGTCGAACTCGTCGATGAGCAGCACCCGCGGCAGCCGGTGCGGGAGCATCGCCGTGCCCAGCGGGCCGAGCTGCAGGAAGTCCCCCACGTCCGACGGGTCGGGCTCGGCGAGCCGCCCGCCCGGCTCGCCCTGCCCGGCCTGCCTCCCGGTCTCAGCCGCCCGCTGGCCGGCGGCCGCCGCGTGGATCCGGCCGACCGCGTCGTACCCGTACAGGCCCGACGGCAGCGTGGTGCGGGTGGTGATCGGCCAGCGCAGCACGCGGCCGAGCCGCAGCTCGCGGCTGACGCGGTACGCCAGGGTCGACTTGCCGGTGCCCGGACGGCCCGTCACCAGCAGCGGGCGGCGCAGCAACAGCGCCGCGTTGACCAGGTCGGCCTCCTGGACCGACGGGCGCACCGACAGCGGCGACGAGCCCAGCCGGCGCACCGCGTCCTGCTCGTCCTCGGGCGGCGCGGGCGGCTCGGTCAGCGGCTCGCCGCCCCGGGCCGGTAACTCCCCGGCCGCGCCGTCGCCGTCCAGGCGGCCCGACTCGCCGTCGAAGGTGCGCCACGGAGGCGGCGGCGGAAGGATGTCCTCCAGGCGTACGTCGTGCAGCGGCCGGCCCGTGCCCTGGTAGATCCACCAGGAGCGGGGCACGGCGCCGGGCAGGGGGTCGGAGCCGCCGCCGTGAACAGGACCGCCCGGCCGCCGCGGCGGCTCCGCGTCGTTCATCGGCTGCTCACCCCCTGGCCTGGTCCGGCCCGGTCAACCGCCCCTGTGTCTCCACGGGACGCGTGGGATCGTCCCAGACGAGCACGACATGGCGCCCAGGGTGCCGCTCCCCTTCCGGGGAGAGGTCCGCGTGGGCTTCCAGCCGCAACTGTGTCACGGCTTCACGCAGTCCTGCTACGTATCCGTCGGCGTCGGCCGAATTTCGCCTCAGGTCGTGAACGAGACCGGGGTCGCGCGAGCGGCGCCGGTCCCACACCACCGCGGGAATCCCGGCCCGCAAGGCGACCAGCGCCTCACGCGTCCCTTCCGGCGTGCTGCCCGGCGGCGCGCTGAGCACCAGCGCGGTGACATGCGGATCGGCATTCAGCCTCGCCAGCAGCGCGCTCGGATCCCGCGGATGCGAACTGTCCGGATCCTGCCCCTCGACCACCGCCTGCCGGGACTGGGACGGCTGGCTGGCGAACGCCTTCCACCGCATCCGCCACGGCCAGTGCAGCCACGACTGCCGGCTCCGCTCCAGACTGCGCACGACCACCGGGTAGCTCAGGCACAGCGGGGTGGCCAGCTCGCTGTCCAGCCCCAGCCGCCACAGGTGCACCGGCATGTTCAGATCGTCGGAGGCCAGGACGAACTCCAGGTGGATGCGCCGGGCGTCCACCCAGTCCTCGGCCGCCTGGTAGACCAGCTCCTGCACCGCCCGCTCGGCCGTGGCCGCGGTGACCTTCCTGGCCTCCCCGCGCACCGGCCGCCAGCCCTCGGGATCGTAGGAGTGCCAGGAGGACAGCTCGTAGCGGCCCGGCTGGTCCTGCGGCAGCAGCCGGATCACCAGGTAGGCGTCGTACGGCTCGGCGGGGGCCGCGTGCACCACCTGCCGGCGCAGCTCCCGCAGGCGCTCGGTCAGGGACAGCCCGCGGGCCTGCTCGTCGGCCCACGCGCGGAGCGCCTCGCCCTCCTCCCACGGCGCCTGCGCGGCCAGCCGCTCGACCAGGGCCAGCCCGGGCGGCAGGCCGCCGGACCGGGCGTTGAGCCGGGCCAGCGCCTCGAACGCGGCCCAGGGCCCGGGGAAGGGCGGCAGGTCGTGCAGCGGGCCCGCGGCCGCCCGGGCCAGCCGCCCCAGGTGCGCCACCTCCATGCCCTCCAGCAGGCCGCGCAGCCGCGCGGTGGCCGACGGCGGCAGCGCCGGCCGGGCCGTCACCTGCTCCACGACCGCGTCCAACTGCTCCATGGCCGGCACGCCCGGCGCCAGCAGATCCAGGGCGGAGCGCAGCGCCGCCATCGTCCGGCCGTCGTCCAGGCACCGTTCGGCCAGCTCGGCCAGGAAGTAGTCGGTCACCCGGTGGTCCCGCATCTTCACCGTCGCCGTCCCCAGCGACCGGTCGATCAGGCGCAGGCACTGCGCGCGGGGGTCCGGATCGGTCAGGCAGCGGAACTCCCTGAACACCGTGACGAGGGCTTTGACCGGCGTCAGGCCGTCTCCCCCCATGGCCGTCATGGCCCATTCCTCCCCCGAACCCCCCACCGCCGGTCCCCGTCGCCAGCGGCCTGCCCGCCGTCCCCGCCGCCATCACGCCGCGCGGACTGCCGGACAACGTGTATGCCCCGATACTCGCCCCTGCCACACATCGCGGGGCGCGCGCGACACGCCGGGCCGGCCGGCTGCCCCCGGGACTACCGCAGGCCCAGGGTCGCCATGCGCCGCCCCAACTCCGCGACCGCGGGCGCGCCGGGGGACAGCACGGCCAGCACGGCCAGCAGGTCCGCCCAGGCCCGGTAGTCCTCGCACGTGCGCAGCAGGGCCAGCGCCTCGCCGTGCGTGTCGGGCTGCCGGTTCACGGCCGTGCCCACGGCCGGCAGCTCGTCGAGGAGCTGCTGCCAGCGCTCCCGGGAGGTCAGCCCCGGTACGCGCAGCAGGAGCTCGGCGAGCCCGCCGAGCTCGTCGGTCCGCAGCCGCCGCGGGCCCGGCCGCGGCGCGGGCGCCACCGCCAGGCCCCCGTCCGGACCGCCGCCCGGGGGGCGGGGCCCGTACGGCTGCTCCCGGGCCTCCCACCCCGACGGGTCGTCCCGCGCTCCCCGGGCTTCCCGTCCCGCCCGCGCCGGCGCGCCGACGGCCGGCGACAGGTCGTGGATGAGCTCGAAGGCGAAGGCGGCGGCGTGCCCGGCGGCGACGGGCTGCCACTGCTCGTCGTGCGCCTCGTCCTTGTCGCCGAGCAGGTCGGAGATGCCGCGGACCACCAGGGCGTCGACGTCGCGGTTGACGTAGGCGCCGCTGAGGAACCCGTACGCCTCCATGTCGACGGCGACGGCGTCGCCCGCGCCGACGGCCAGCCGCCTGGCCGTCTCCGACCGCTCGTGCGCCACCACCCGGCCGCCGGCCGCGATCGGCTTGACGTACGCGCGCGGCTCGGCGCACGGGAGCGGGCGGTGGATCCGCCGCTGCCAGCGGTCCCGCGCCGCGATCAGACGGGCCCGCTGGACCAGCCGGTAGGACGGCTGATGGGTCTTCTGCCGCGGCAGGAAGCCGCTGTCGGTGTCCTTGCCGGTCTCGTAGTCGTAGACGGAGTCGGCGGCCACCACGTCGCCGAGCCGCACGTCCTTGCGGCCGCCCGCGACGCCGACGAACAGCACGGTCCGGGGTGCGAACAGCGCCACCGCCCGCTCCGCCATGACCGCGGCCGCGGGATTCCCCGGGCCCGTCATGTGGATCGCGACGAGCGGGCCGCCGGGCCCGTCGTCCGGCCGCCACCCGCCCGCCCCGCCGCACTCGCCGACCTCGAACAGCGACCCCCGTTCCTCACCCACCGGCCGCGGGCGCGCCAGGTGCGCGCGTACGGCCGCGTACTCCACCTCCAAGGCGGTCAGCACCACCACGTCGACCCGCACCGGCTCCCCCTCGCCGTCAGACCACACGGTTCCCCCCGTCCCCTTGATCCTCTTCCCCTGTGCGCCGGCCCCGCGGGTCCGGCCGCCCCTCGCGTCCGCACCGGCCCGGCGCCCGCCCGCCGCCGCGGGCACGCGCCGGCCGTGGTCACGCCCGGCCCAGGTCCGCGTACCGCACGATCTGCACGGCCAGCACCGCGACCAGGGCCGCCTCGGCGGCCGACACGCCGGCGAGCACGGCCCACATCGGGCGCCGGGTCCAGTAGACGACGAGCGAGGAGGCCGGCGCCACCGTGAACATCAGCAGGTCCACGCCCAGCTGGAGCCGCTTGCGGGACACCCGGTGCCGGTCGTCGCGGTGCGCCAGCTCCCAGCCGAAGGCGCGCGGCAGCCCGGGAGCCAGGGCCGCGAGCCGGGGGTCCAGCTCCTCGCGGATGTAGCGGCCGATGGCCGAGATCTTCTCGTCGTTGACCAGGTACGCCCACCCCAGCAGCACCGACGACGGCGGCAGCAGCAACAGGAGCTCGGCGTGCCCGCCGCCCTGGAGCGTGAAGGTGATGACGGCCGCCATGGCCGCGAGCGTGGCGTACAGCAGGTTGTCGCGGAAGCCGATGCGCGCCCGCTGCTCCTCCTTGACCTGCTCGTACTCCACGATGAGCAGTCGGCCGGCCATGGTGTCCTCGTCGCTCGGCACCGCAACCTCCCCCCGCCGGTGGCCTGCGACGACTTTACCGTCCGGCCCGTCCGGAGCCGGAGGCTTTCGGCCGTCAGCGTCTACGAGGTGACGACGCGTCAGGGGTCGGGGCCAGGTAGGCCGTCCACGCGGTGCCGGGCAGGTCGTGCCGGGTCCAGCCGCGCGCGTACGCCGGTGGCGCGGCGCGGCCGTACGCCAGCAGAGCGGTGGGCTCGCGGGCCGCGCGGCGCAGCAGCCCGGAGGCGGTGGTGGACCGGTTGTTGCCCGCCACCTCGGCCGACGCGCAGCCTCCCGCATACCCGACGGGCAGCGCGCGCGACCCGGTCACCAGGCACGGCGGCCGCAGCCCCAGGTCGCGCAGGCCCGCGGCGATGGTGCGGTAGTCGCGGGCGGTGGCGGCCGCGCCGTCCGCGTTGTCGCGCGCCACCCCGTACTGGCCGGACAGGTGCAGGGCGAACACAAGACCCAGCACGGCCGCCGCCGGCCCGGGCCGGCCGGTGCGCCGCACGGCGTGCACCGCGAGCGCGGCGAGCGGCAGCGCGGCCAGCGCGTAGGCGGGCAGCAGAAACCGGGGCGCCGAGTAGTCGATGAGGAACAGGTACGGCACCGCGAGGAGGACCGCGCAGGCCAGCGGCACCGCCGTGGGGCCCAGCGGGCGCACCCGGCGGCGGCGCACGCCCCAGGCGAGCGCGCCGGCCGCGAGCGCCGGCAGCGCCAGCCACCACAGCGTCAGCTCGACGTGCTCCAGCGGCTGGTCGCACGGGCGGCACAGCAGCGGCCCGTTGAGGCTGCGCAGCGCGGTGTCGGTGTTCAGGTGGGGCGCCATGCCGCCCTCGGTGTCGCTGGAGACCCGCAGCCGCTCCGGCACGCCCCCGAACCGGTCGTACGCCTCGTACACCCACTGCGCCGCGCCGAGCGCGAGCCCGCCGGCGAGCGCGGCCAGGGCGGGCCGCCAGGGCCGGTGGCAGGCGGCCGCGGCGACCAGCGGCAGCGCCAGCCAGCCGCCGTCGGGCGCCCGCACGAGCGTGACGGCCGCCATCAGGGCGGCCAGCCACACCAGGGCGCGCCGCTCGGCGGGGACCCGCAGGAACCAGCCCACGGCCGCCACCGCGCCGAGCGCCACCCACAGGTTCGGCATCGCCTGAGACCCGCTGAGCACGGTGATCCACAGCCCGGCGAACAGCAGCGCCGCGAGCGCCGCCGCGCCGCGGCCCACCAGCGGCCGCCAGGTGCGGAAGGCGGCGTACAGGGCGGCGCTCGCGAGCAGCGCGAGGACCACGCGCAGCACCGTCACCGAGGAGGTCGCCGCCACCACGGGCGCGACCAGGACGCTGGTGCCGCGCGAGCGCGGGGCGCTGAAGAAGGCGGCCGGGCGGCGCGGGTCGGCCTGCGAGACGTACACCGACTCGTCCCAGCCCAGGCCGTGCCGCATGCGCGGGACGATCAGGGCCAGCTGGACGGCGGCGTACCCGGCCGCGACCAGCGCCAGCCAGGGCACGCCGGGCCGCCCCCGGGCCGCGGGCCACGAGCGCCGGGCGCGGGCGGCGAGCACGGGCGCGGTCATGATCTGGCGCTCTCCTCCTCCGCGCGGCGGCCGCGCGCCGCGCCCCTCCACGGTCCGCGCGCCGGGGGTTCGGCGCCGGGGCGGCCGCGGCGGCGGACGCCCGCGCACGGTGCGTCGCCGAGAGCCGACGGCCCGTCACGCCACGTTACCCGACATGCCGGGCGGTTCGTCGCGAGCGAGACATACGGGAGGGGGGGACCGCACGCGTGTGCGGGTGCCCGGCGCGCAGCCCCGGGTCAGGGCTTGCGCGCCACCCCGGCGTACATCGACACGTCGGCCGGGCTGATGCCGGGCGGCGGCTCCCGGTCCGGCTTCCACAGGTGCGGCATCGTCACCCCGGGTTCCACCAGCTCCAGTCCGCTGAAGAAGTCCGCGACCTCCGTACGGCCGCGTACCTGCGCCCGGATGCCGCCGCTGCCGTAGACCGCGCCGACCCGCTCCCAGGCCTCGGGGGCGAAGCCGGGGGTGCAGTGCGAGAGCATCAGGTAGCTGCCCGAGGGCAGCGCGCCGACCAGGTGCGCGACGACCTCGTACGGCCCGTCCTCGTCCCGGACGAAGTGCAGCAGGGCGCCCAGGCACAGCGCCACCGGCCGGCCGAGGTCCAGCGTCCCGCGCAGCTCGGCGGCGCCCAGGATGCCGGCCGGGTCGCGCACGTCGGCCTGGATGTAGCTGGTGCGGCCCGCCGCGGTGCCCTTCAGCAGCGCCTGGGCGTACACCAGCACGATCGGGTCGTTGTCGGCGTAGACCACCCGGCACTCCGGGGCGACGGCCTGCGCGACCTGGTGCAGGTTCGGCTCGGTCGGGATGCCCGTGCCGACGTCGAGGAACTGGCGTATGCCGGCCTCGGCGGCCAGCCAGCGCACCGCCCGGTGCATGAACGCCCGGTTGACGCGGGCGCACGTCCGCATGCCGGGGAAGACCTCCAGGACCCGGGCGGCGGCCTCCGCGTCGGCCTCGTAGTGGTCCTTGCCGCCGAGGTAGTGGTCGTACATCCGGGCCGGGTGCGGCTGTGTGGTGTCGACGCGTACGGGCGTGGAGCCGGTCACGCGGCTCTCCTTCCGCGCGGGGTGGACGGGTCGGCCCGGGCCGGCTCCGGCCCGACGAGCAGGAAGTCGGCGGCCCCGGTCTTGGCGCCCTGGATGAATCCCTCGATCTCGTGGCGCGCGTAGATCAGCGCCGGCCCGTCCGGGTCGGTCGACTGCCGTACCGCCACCCGGCCGTCTCCCAGCTTGAGCACCTCCACGCACGCGCCGCCGTTGGGTCCGCTCCAGGGTTTGCTCCAGCCCTCCGTGCCGAGGTCCTTGGCCGGCATGCCGTTGTAGATGCGATCCACCTGATCCACGTTCACAGCTCCTTGCGAATGTCACGGAGGAACGCCTCCGTACGCCGCACCGGTGTCGCCTGCGTGCACATCCGGTCCATGACCTGCAGGTACGCGGCCACGTCGGCGCGTTGGTCGAGATACACGGCGCTGGTCAGACCCTCGGCGTAGACGATGTCCGGCAGTTCCGGCACCTTGAACCGGAACAGCTGGAAGGGCCCGCCCATACCCGGGTGCGGCCCCGCGGCGAACGGCACCACCTGCAGGGTGACGTTCGGCATCTGGACGGCCTCGATGAGGCGGTCGACCTGCGCCCGCATGACGTCCGGCCCGCCGACGTTGACGTGCAGGGCCGCCTCGTCCATGACGGCCCACAGGTGCGGCGGCTCCGGGCGGGTGAGCAGCCCCTGGCGCTCCGTGCGGAGCGCCACCCGGCGGTCGATCTCCTGGTCGGACGCGCCGGGGAAACCGATCTCCAGCAGCGCGCGGGCGTAGTCCTCGGTCTGCAGCAGACCCGGGACGAACTGCGGCTCGTACGCGCGGATACGGCTCGCGGCGCCCTCCAGGGACACGTAGAGGCCGAACCAGTCCGGCAGCACGTCGCGGAACCGGTGCCACCAGCCGGGCCTGTTGGCCTCCTCCGCCAGGCGCAGGAAGGCGGTGATCTCCTCCTCCCTGGTGCCGTAGGTGCGCAGCAGCTTCTCGACGTACGGCAGCTTCAGGCCGACCTCGGCCTTCTCCATCCTGCGGACCGTGGTCTGGTTGACGTGCAGCGCCCGGGCCGCCTCGGCGTAGCTGACGCCGGCCTTCTCGCGCAGGTCCCGCAGCCGCATGCCCAGGACCATCTGCCCGACGGTCGGCCCAGACCGTGCTTCTCCCACGTCGAACCTCCTCGGACAGCCCAGCGGCATATTCAGTGTGCCATGCCGGCGATGCGCGAAACAGAGTGCTGAGGGCACTTTGCATTTTGCAGAATGCCTCTTGCCAACTGTCGTGAACGGCGAGGATAGTGGGAGACGTGCCCGGCCCCCGGCGGCCGGGCGCACGCGGACGCACGGCACCCAGTCCCGCAGGGCAGATGGAAGGCGAACGGGCGTGGCACTCCCTCCTCGCACGACGAAGGGCCGCCCGCTGAGCGGCGGCCGCCACGACGGCGGCCCGCGCCAGGAGAGCTTCCGCCTGCCCGCGCGGGGGGCGTCGGTCGCCGCGGCCCGGCGCCGCGTCCGCTCTCGTCTCCCCTTGTGGGGATTCCGCGACGAGGTCTGCCATGCCGCCGAGCTGGTGATGTCGGAGTTGTTCACCAACGCGGTCGTCCACACCCGCAGCCGGCACATCCGGTGCCTGCTGCGCGCGGAGGGCGGGCAGTCGCTGTACGTCGAGGTGGCCGACCAGGGCGGGGGACCGGTCGGCCCCGACCCGCGCCACGCGGGTACGGAGGACGAGAGCGGACGCGGGCTGGCACTGGTGCGCGCGCTGGTCGACGCGTGGGGCGACCATCCCGGGGCCGACGGCGGCCGGGTGGTCTGGGCCCAGTTAGGCGGCGCGGCCTGACCGCTGCGGCGGCTCGTGCCCGCGTCGGCTCACGGCCTCGCTCCGGCCCCGGCCCGGGGCACGCGGCCGACTCGGCGCCCCGGACCCGGCCGTGCGGCGCGCCGCCGCCTGACGGCCGCCCGCGCGGCCCCTGACACGCCTCGGCCCGGACGGCCAAGCCGACCGGGCCACCGCCAAACCCCGCGAGCCGGGTGCTACGCGCGGTGGCGCACCGCCGCGGACCCCCCGCCCTGGCCCTCGTGCCGCTCGCCGCCCCGGGAGGACCTGCACGCGCCCGCGTCCGGGTGCGCGGCACCCGCCCGCCCCCGCGCCGCGCGCCGGGCCGGCCGCCGGACCAGGCGGAACCGCCGCCGCGCGGCCGGATCCGCGGCCGACCCGTCGCGGTCGCAGAACCCGGCGCACCGGGAGCCCTGGCCCGCGTCGTCCGCCCGGCTCGCCCGGCTTCCCGTGCCGTCCCGCCGGGCCCGTCCGGCACCGCCCGTCCTGCCCGCGCCGCCCGTATCCGTACTGTCCGTTCCCTTCGGGCCGCCCGGCCCGCTCGCGGAGGGCGCGCCGCCCGGGAGGGGACCGCCGCCAGGCGGCGGATCGGCGCCCGCGGCCGCGCCCCCGGCGTCGGCCGGCCGGGACCCGGCCGCCGCCGGGCCGGCGTCCGCGCCGTGCAGGGTCAGCATCACCAGGCCGACGCCCGCGACGCCGCCCGCCGCCAGGGCCAGCAGCGTGCCCGCCGTGCCGTGCCGGAAGTGCTCGCCCAGGGCGAGCAGGCCGACCGCGGAGGCGACCACCGGGTTGACCACGGTCGAGGCCGCCAGCGGAGCGGCGAGGCCGGCACCCTGGTACGACGCCTGGGACAGCAGCACCCCGGCCGTGGCCAGCAGCGCGATCATGCCGAAGCTGGGCAGCCCGTCCTGCCAGGAGTCCCAGCTCAGCTCCACCGTCACGTTCTTGGTGAACACCGAGGCCACGCCGAAGCTGGTCCCGGCCGCCGTGGCCAGCAGCATGCTGCGCAGGATGGGGATCCGCAGCCAGCGGGCCGCCGCCGTCAGCACGGCCACAGAACCCAGCGTGACCGCGCTGAGCACCGCCCGCTCGTCCGACGCCAGCGCCTGGGCGTCGGACGAGCCGGTCAGCGACAGCATCCCGGCGAGCCCCACCGTGGCCAGCACCGCGCCCCGCCACGCCGCGGCGGCGGCCGGGCGGCGGACGAACACCGCGGCCATCGGCAGCGCGAAGACGATCGTCAGGGCGCCGAGCGGCTGCACCACGCTCAGCGGCCCGTACGCCAGCGCGGCCACGTGCAGCACGCCGCCCGCGCCGTTGAGGACCAGGGCCGCCCACCAGGTGCCGCGGCGCAGGGGCACGAACGGCTGGTCCGGCGTCGTCGCCGCGACCCGCTCCTGAAGAAGGGCACCGGCCGCATAGCAGACCGCCGAGACCAGTGCCAGCAGCACGGACAGCGCGAGGGAGGTCACGTCAGGGCCCGCTGGGCCGGTGGGTCTTCGTCCATCTCTCTACCATGACGGATCAATCCCGTTCCGTCCTCGTCCATAAGCACGCACTTACGCGTACTACAGGCGCAGTACGGCGTATGACGTCCACCATGCGGACACCGGCGGCCGGGCGCTGGGCACTCACCACCATCCGCCCGTCACGCGCGCCGCCGCCGGCGGGCCGTGGCCGCCGCTGTACGGGCCCGCTGGGCCAGCTCGTTCTGGGGCGCGGCCGGGCGGTAGACGGTCAGCGCTCCGGGCAGCTTGTCGATGACCAGCCCCCCGGCCGGGGCCGGCGCCACCTCGCCGTCGAAGGCGTGCACGTCCCTGCCCGTCAGGCCCGACAGGGTCAGCCGCCGCAGCCGCGCGGAGGTGTAGACGTGCGAGGGCCGCCCCAGCGTGCCGGTGAGCGCGCCCGCCAGCACCCGCAGGCGGGCCAGCGGCCGCTCGCCGTCGACCGCGCGGACGTCCAGCAGCCCGTCGTCCAGCCGCTGCCGGAAGGCGGGCGCGAAGCCCTCGGGGGAGTAGCGGCCGTTGCCGACGAACAGCAGCCACAGGCGCCGCCGCCGGCCGTTCACCTCGATCTCCATGGGGCTCGCCGTGCGCAGGACGCGGGAGAGCGCCACGGCCGCGGCCGGCCACTTGCCCAGCCGTCCCCGCAGGCGCTCGCGGACGGCCACCAGTTCGGGGTACAGGCCGAGGCTGAAGGTGTTCACGAAGTGCACCGGCGCGCCGGGCGGCCCGCCGGCGGGCGTGGCGCGGGCCACGTCCACCGCGACGGCGTCGCCCTTGGCCACGGCGTGCGCGGTGTCCTCCACCGCCGGGACGCCCACGTCCAGCGCGAAGTGGTCCAGCGTGCCGCCCGGGAACACCGCCAGCGGCAGTCCGCGCTCGGCGGCCAGCGCCGCCGCCGCGTTCACGCTGCCGTCCCCGCCGCACACGCCCAGGGCCCCGCCCCGCTCGGCGGCGCGGCGGGCGGCCCGGTCCAGCAGCGCGGCGAAGTCGTCGTCCGGCCCGCACTCCAGGATCTCGGCGGCGGGCAGCAGGGTGCGCAGCCGCTCGGTGAGGGACAGCCCGGGCGCGGCGGCCCCGGGGCCCGCCCGGCCGTTGACCACCACCGCCAGGCCGTCGCCGTCCGGCAGCGCGGGCGCCGGCACGCGCGGGCGGGCCGCCTCGGCCGGGGCCTCGGGGCGCGGCGGCCACCAGCGGCAGGTCAGCAGGGCCGCGCCCGCGCCGAGGGCGACGCCCGCCAGCACGTCGCCGGGATAGTGCACGCCCACGTACACGCGCGAGACGGCGACCGCCGCCGCCAGCGGCGCCACCAGCGCCCCGTACCGGCCCGACTCCAGCGCGACCCCGGTGGCGAAGGCGGCGGCGGAGGCCGAGTGGCCGGAGGGGAAGGAGCTGGAGCGCGGCTGCCGGGCCAGCCGCCGCACCAGCGGCACGTCCGCGACGAGCGGGCGGCGGCGCCCCACCGTCCACTTGACCACCAGGTTCGACGCCAGCGAGGCCGCCGCGAGCGCACCGGTGCCGCGCAGGGCGGCGCGCCGCGCGGTCCGCCCGCCCACCGCAGCCAGCACCCCGGCCGTGCCCAGCCACAGCCGGCCGTGGTTGGCCGCGCGGGTCAGCCGGGGCAGCACCGCGTCCACCCCGGGCGGGTGGGCGGCGGCCACCCGGGCGAACAGCAGCCGGTCGAGCTCACTGATGCGCGTCATGTCCACACGGCTATCCCGGAACGGCGCGCGCACACCCAGGCCGCCGCCGGTGCCGGGCGCGCGGGGCTCAGCGGGCCGCGAACACCACCCACACCGGGCCGCGCGCGAAGGGGAGCCGGTCGCCGTCCGGCGTCCGGTAGGCCGTGCCGCTGCCGCCGCCGGGCCGCGACCAGCGGGCGTCGTACGCCCTGCCGTCCCGCAGCACCAGCGCCCGGCCGGAGCCGACGGTCTCGGTGAAGGGCGAGACGCTGCCCCACCGGTCGTGGTAGCGGGACGGGCGGACGGTCACGTACTGCACGACGACCGTCGCGGCGGCCAGCCGCCGCCCGTCCGCCGTGCGGGCCGGACCGCCGTCCATCGACACCAGCCACCGCGCGCCATCACCCGACCAGGTGAACGTGAAGCGCGCGGCCGGGTAGCGGACGGTCTGCTCCGTACGGGCCCGGCCGCCCGCGGGCGCCGCGCCGAACCGGAAGCCGATGTCCGCCGCGTCGCTCGCGCGGGGCGCCGCGCGCAGCGCCTCCGCGGGGCGCACGTAGAGGTTGTGCGGCGCCGCCCGGTCCTGACTGCGCTCGTACGCGCGGGGCGCCGTGCCGGGCGTCACCGGGTACAGCGGCGCGCGGTCCACGGCCGGCTGGAGCCTGCCCTGGACCCCGGAGTAGGCGAGCGCCGGTCGGCCGAACTGCCGCAGCAGCTCCAGGTCGGACTCGCGGGCGCTGCGCACCGGGCCAGCGGTGGGCGGCAGGTGCGCGGAGTACACGGCCATCAGACGGCTCAGCCCGCCCTCCACCTGTTCGGCGTACACGATGTCGGCCCGGTCCAGGCCGGTCGGCGGGCGGGCCGCGGCGGCGTTGTCGACCTTCACCGCGAGGACGGGCGCCCGTCCGGCCGGCTCGCCGGTGAACGGCGACTCCGGCCGGGAGGAGCCGTCCCCGTCCCCGCCCTGGCAGCCGGCGGCCGCGAGCAGCAGCGCGGCCGCGAGCAGGGCGCCCGCCCGCCGCGGCCGGGCCCCGCGGCGGGCGGGCCGCGCGGACCCCGGGCGCGGTGGGGGACACGGCAACCGTCTGACGCGCACAGCCCCGCACCTCCCCACCGCCGACCGGCCCTTGGCCGGCCCGGCTCACCACGGACGTGTTCCCGCTCAGCTCACCACGGGCCGGGGCGGGCGGCCAGTGGACCCGCCGGGACCGGTCGCCTGTCCGCCCTTCGGGAAATCACCGCGCGCGGCGTTCGCGGCGTCGTTAACCTGGCGACATGTCCGGTTCAGCCGAAGGAGTGTGCCGTGACCCCCGACAAGACGCAGCGCGACGACCTCACGTCGGATGATCGAGAACGGCTCGCGGGGCCGTCCGAGGTGGGCAGCCTGGAGGTGTGGGCGCGGTCCGCGCCGATCCGGCTGGCCGGCTACGAGGACGACCTCGCCGAGCCGCACATCCTGCAGAGCGTGGACTGAACCGGGCGGGCACTGACCCGCGATGCGTTCCGGCACCCGAGGGCCGCCGGCCCGAGGGCCC
>NZ_JAVSCF010000045.1:0-17326 GCF_031932565.1 Streptomyces sp. B1866 | reverse complement strand
CCGGGGGGCCCGCCGCCTCGCGAGCGGCTGACACGCCGTCGGCCGCGGGGCCCGGGCGGCCTGCGGGGCGCGCGCGTGCCCGCTGCCGCGGCGGGACCGTCGCGGGCTTCGTACCGCCCCGCGGGCCGCGTCGCCCGCGGGGCGGCCCACGCGCCGCTGCCGGCCTGGGAAGCCCCGGGGTGTCGGCATCGGGCGGTCGGGCCGCGAGCGGAGGGTGCCTGGGACGGCCCTGCCCGCCGGTCACCGGGCCGCGGACCCGGGCCGGTGACCGGAGTGTGCCCCTAGCGCTGTGACCGGAAAGGTCCACCGGCTCGCGACGCCCGGCACGGCACCTCCCGGCTCCCGCTGGGAGGCACCCCCGCGCGGCGTCGCCGGACCGGCCGAGCAGGTCCGCCGCGAGGCCGCTCCGGCGCCTCGCGCCGCGCCGCGCCGCCACGCCGCGGGATACCGGCGAACCGTCCCGGTCACAGGACCGGTCGTGCGTCCGGCCGCCGGGCGCGGCGAGAATTCGCCCCCTGCCCGGGCCCGTCCGGCCGCCCCCGGGAGCCGAGCCCGCCTGACGGGCCCGCCGCCGTCTCCCCGTGTCAAGATCCGCCTCGCCGCGGAGGGGGATTGGCAACTTGCTGCCGACGCGGAAGCCGTGGCCCGGCCCCGCCGTTGTCCCCTCCGAGGACCGGAAGCAAGGACCGGAAGCAAGCGAGACCTCATACCGCCTGGTGCGGAAGCGGCGGCCACCGCTCCCGCCGCCGCACCGGCCGGCCCGCCCCCGCCGACGCGCCCTGGACGCGCGGGTGGCGGCGGAACCGAGGTCGAGGTGGCCCTGGACGGGGGTCGGGGCCACCTGTGGCGCGGGGGTGGTGCCGGGAGGCCGGACCCGGCACCACCCCGGCGGCCCGTCGCCGGTCCGCCGGCCTGTCCGGCGCGCACCCGCGGGCCCGCGCGCGGTGCTCCGGCGAGCGGCCCGTTCCGGCGGGCGGGCCCCGCGGGCGCGGCGGCGGGGCCGAACGGGATCCGGATTCCCGAAATCCTTATCTTGGCCAGTAGTGCCCTCTTGTGCTTCCGCTCGCCGTCCACTAGAAAGCCCCTGGCGCCACAACCGAACATGCGTACGATCCATCGCCCGCCGCCCTGTCCGGGGCGGTTCGCCGTCACCCGGCCGACCAGGTCCGCCCGCGGAGCCCGAGCCGCCGTCCCGGGGCCGTTTCTGGCTGGATATCGATCCCCTGAAGGCGATCGACCGGAAGGCGAACGCGTTTTTGATGCATAACCCCGCTGTCATGCGGTACAAAGGTGATGAGCCCGTCCGGTGTGCATCCCCCGTCGCACCGGGCGGGCCTTCTTCTTGCCCCGCACCCTCTTCCCCGCCGACCCGTCCCGCCGACCCGTCCCACCGTCGAGCCGCCGCCCTCCGGTCCCGCCCTCCGGCTCCCGCCCGCCGGACCCGTACCGTCCGGCAGGCGGCGCCCGCCCGAGAGGACAGGCGCCGCCCGCCCGAGAGGGCGCCGAGGGGGCGCCGAGGGGGCGCAGAGGGCCCTCCCGGGCCCCGCCCAGAGGCCTCCTCGGGGGCGCCCCGCCAGCGGCCTTGTGCCTGGTGACAGGGCCCACACGGCCCCGGTGGGAGAAAGCTCACAGGGACCCCCACTAATGCCCCTTTAGCGGCGACCATTAGCCTCCCCCTCATGACGGTCCAGCCTGACCTGCCCCTCGCCGCTGAGTTCCCGGACGCGACCCGGGAGCAGTGGCACCACCTCGTCGAAGGAGTGCTGCGCAAAGCCGGCAAGACGGATGTCGCGGGTGCGCGCACGGAGGAGGTGCTGGCCACCGGCGTCGAGGACGGAGTGACGGTCCGCCCGCTGTACACCGCGCAGGACGCCGCGCCGGACCCCGGCTACCCGGGCTTCGCCCCGTTCGTCCGCGGCGGCCGCGCCCAGGGCTCCGCGGTCTCCGGCTGGGACGTGCGCCAGCGCCACGCCCACCCCGACCCGGCCCGCACCAACGAGGCGGTGCTCGCGGACCTGGAGAACGGCGCCGGGTCGGTCTGGCTGGCCGTCGGCGCCGCCGGGCTGCCCGTGGCCGGGCTGCCGCAGGCGCTCAAGGGGGTGTACCTCGACCTCGCGCCCGTCGTCCTGGACGCCGGCCCCGACTTCGAGGCCGCCGCGCGCGCCCTGCTGGACCTGTACGCCGAGCGGCAGGTGCCGCCGTCCGCGGCGCTGGGCAACCTCGGCGCCGACCCGCTGGGCACCGCGGCCCGCACCGGCCGGCACGCCGACCTCGACGGCCACCTGGCCGCCGCCGCCGACCTCGCGCGGACCTGCGACCGCGACCACCCGGGCGTGCGGGCCTTCACCGTGGACGCCCTGCCCTACCACGAGGCCGGGGCCTCGGCGGCGCAGGAGCTCGGGAGCTCGCTCGCCGCGGGCGTCGCCTACCTGCGCCTGCTGACCGGCGCCGGACTGCCGGTCGAGGCGGCGCTGGCCCAGCTGGAGTTCCGCTACGCGGCCACCGCCGACCAGTTCCTCACCATCGCCAAGCTGCGCGCCGCGCGGCGGCTGTGGGCGCGGGTGGCCGAGGTGTCCGGCGCGGGCCCCGAGGCGGGCGCGCAGACCCAGCACGCGGTGACCTCGCCGGTGATGATGACCCGCCGCGACCCGTGGGTGAACATGCTGCGCACCACGGTCGCCACCCTCGCCGCGGGCGTGGGCGGCGCCGACGCCGTCACCGTGCTGCCGTTCGACAGCGCCGTCGGCCTGCCGGACGACTTCGCCCGCCGCATCGCCCGCAACACCTCGACGATCCTGCTGGAGGAGTCGCACCTCGCGCGGGTCATCGACCCGGCGGGCGGCTCCTGGTACGTCGAGCGGCTGACCGACGACGTGGCCCGCGCCGCCTGGGCCTGGTTCCAGGAGACCGAGCGCGCCGGGGGCCTGGCGAAGGCGCTGTCCTCCGGTCTCGTGGGGGAGCGGCTGGCCGCCACCTGGGAGCGCCGCTCGCGCGACCTGGCCCGCCGCAAGGAGCCGATCACCGGCGTCAGCGAGTTCCCGGACCTCGCCGAGCAGCCGGTGCGGCGCGAACCCGCGCCCGAACCGCCGGGCGGCGGCCTGCCGCGGGTGCGCCGCGACGAGGCGTACGAGCGGCTGCGCGCCCGCTCCGACGCGCACCTGGCCGCGCACGGCACCCGCCCCCGGGCGCTGCTGGCCGCCCTGGGCCCGGCCGCCGCGCACACCGCGCGCGCGGCCTTCGCGGGCAACCTGTTCCGCGCGGGCGGCATCGAGACGGTGCACGACCCGGTGACCGTCACCGCCGCGACCGCGGCCGAGGCGCTGGCCGCCAGCGGCGCGCGCGTCGCGGTGCTGTGCTCCAGCGACGCGCTGTACGCCGAGCAGGCCGCGGCCGTGGCCGCCGAGCTGAAGCGGGCCGGGGCGCTGCGGGTGTACCTGGCGGGACGGCCCGGGGAACTGCGGGAAGACTACGAACGGGCCGGGGTGGACGAGTTCGTCTTCGCCGGCTGTGACGCGGTCGAGGTGCTGTCCTCGGCTCTCGACACCATGGGAGTGGCGTGATGGGAGGCAACCCAGTGCCGGAGGGCCGGATTCCGGACTTCTCGGAGATCGGCCTCGGTGAGCCGCGGGGCCCGGGGGCGGACGCGGACGCGTGGCGCGCCGCGCTCCAGCGGAGCACCGGCAAGGACGTGGACGACCTGGTGTGGGACACCCCCGAGGGCATCGGCGTGAAGCCGCTGTACACCGGGGAGGACCTGGCCGGGCTCGACTTCCTGGGCACCTACCCGGGCATCGCGCCGTACCTGCGCGGCCCGTACCCGGCGATGTACGTCACCCAGCCGTGGACGATCCGTCAGTACGCGGGCTTCTCCACCGCCGAGGAGTCCAACGCCTTCTACCGGCGCAACCTCGCGGCCGGGCAGAAGGGCCTGTCGGTCGCCTTCGACCTGGCCACCCACCGCGGCTACGACAGCGACCACCCGCGCGTGACCGGCGACGTGGGCATGGCGGGCGTGGCGATCGACTCCATCTACGACATGCGGCAGCTGTTCGACGGCATCCCGCTGGACCGCATGAGCGTGTCGATGACCATGAACGGCGCGGTGCTGCCCGTCCTCGCGCTGTACATCGTCGCCGCCGAGGAACAGGGCGTGCCGCCCGAGAAGCTGGCCGGGACCATCCAGAACGACATCCTCAAGGAGTTCATGGTCCGCAACACCTACATCTACCCGCCGCAGCCGTCGATGCGGATCATCTCCGACATCTTCGCGTACACGGCGCAGAAGATGCCGCGGTACAACTCCATCTCCATCTCCGGCTACCACATCCAGGAAGCGGGCGCCACGGCCGACCTGGAGCTGGCCTACACGCTGGCCGACGGCGTGGAGTACCTGCGGGCGGGCCTGGGCGCCGGCATGGACGTGGACGCCTTCGCGCCGCGCCTGTCGTTCTTCTGGGCCATCGGCATGAACTTCTTCATGGAGGTCGCCAAGCTGCGCGCGGCCCGCCTGCTGTGGGCCAGGCTGGTCAGGCAGTTCGACCCGAAGAACCCCAAGTCGCTGTCGCTGCGCACGCACAGCCAGACCTCCGGCTGGTCGCTGACCGCACAGGACGTGTTCAACAACGTCACCCGCACCTGCGTGGAGGCCATGGCCGCCACCCAGGGCCACACCCAGTCGCTGCACACCAACGCGCTGGACGAGGCCCTGGCGCTGCCCACCGACTTCTCCGCGCGCATCGCCCGCAACACCCAGATCCTGCTCCAGCAGGAGTCCGGCACCTGTCGCGTCATCGACCCGTGGGGCGGCAGCGCGTACGTCGAGCGGCTGACCCACGACCTCGCCCGCCGCGCCTGGCAGCACATCGAGGAGGTCGAGGCCGCGGGCGGCATGGCCAAGGCCATCGACGCGGGCATCCCGAAGCTGCGCGTGGAGGAGGCGGCGGCGCGCACCCAGGCGCGCATCGACTCCGGCCGCCAGCCGGTGATCGGCGTCAACAAGTACCGGGTGGCCAGCGACGAGCAGATCGAGGTCCTCAAGGTCGACAACTCCTCGGTGCGCGCCCAGCAGATCGAGAAGCTGCGGCGGCTGCGCGCCGAGCGCGACGAGGCCGCCTGCCAGGACGCGCTGCGTGCCCTGACCGCCGCGGCCCGCTCCGGCCCGTCCGGCGGCGGCGGTCTGGACGGCAACCTGCTGGCCCTCGCGGTGGACGCGGCCCGCGCCAAGGCCACCGTCGGTGAGATCTCCGACGCACTGGAGGAGGTGTACGGGCGGCACGCCGGCCAGATCCGTACGATCTCCGGTGTGTACCGAGACGAGGCCGGGGCGTCCTCCGGCGTGGACCGCACCCGGGAGCTGGTGGCCGCCTTCGAGCGCGCCGAGGGCCGCCGGCCGCGCATCCTGGTCGCCAAGATGGGCCAGGACGGCCACGACCGGGGCCAGAAGGTGATCGCCACCGCGTTCGCCGACCTCGGCTTCGACGTGGACGTCGGCCCGCTGTTCCAGACCCCGGAAGAGGTCGCCCGGCAGGCGGTCGAGGCCGACGTGCACATCGTCGGCGTCAACTCGCTGGCCGCCGGCCACCTCACGCTCGTGCCCGCGCTGCGCGAGCAGCTCGCCGAGGCGGGCCGGGAGGACATCACCATCGTCGTCGGCGGCGTCATCCCGCCGCAGGACGTGCAGCCGCTGTACGAGGCCGGCGCGGCCGCCGTCTTCCTGCCGGGCACGGTCATCCCCGACGCCGCCCACGACCTGGTGAAGTCGCTCGCCGCCACCCTCGGCCACGAGCTGTAGGCCCATGCCCCCGGCCAGGCGACCGAGCATCGACATCGACACCTACGCCAAGGGCGTGCTCGACGGCTCGCGGGCGTACATCGCCCGCGCCGTCACGCTGGTGGAGTCCACCCGGGCCGACCACCGCGCGCTGGCGCAGCGGCTGCTGATCGAACTGCTGCCGCACACCGGCAGGGCGCGGCGGGTGGGCATCAGCGGCGTGCCCGGCGTGGGCAAGTCGACCTTCATCGACGCGCTGGGCACCCTGCTCACCGGGCGCGGCCACCGGGTCGCGGTGCTCGCCGTGGACCCGTCCTCCACCCGCACCGGCGGCTCGATCCTCGGCGACAAGACGCGCATGGCGCGCCTCGCGGTGGACCCGGCCGCGTTCGTGCGGCCCTCGCCGAGCGCGGGCACGCTCGGCGGGGTGGCCCGCGCCACCCGCGAGAGCATGGTGGTGATGGAGGCCGCGGGCTACGACGTGATCCTGGTGGAGACCGTCGGCGTCGGCCAGTCCGAGACGGCCGTCGCGGGCATGGTCGACTCCTTCCTGCTGCTGTCCCTGGCCCGCACCGGCGACCAGCTCCAGGGCATCAAGAAGGGCGTGCTGGAGCTGGCGGACGTCGTCGCCATCAACAAGGCGGACGGCCCGCACGAGCGCGACGCGAAGTCCGCCGCCCGCGAACTGGCCGGCGCGCTGCGGCTGCTCCAGCCCCCGGGCGCGCCGTGGAACCCGCCGGTCCTCACGTGCAGCGCCCGCGAGGACACCGGCCTGGACGAGCTGTGGGACCGCCTGGAGCAGCACCGCTCGGTGCTGGAGGCTTCGGGCGCGCTGGACGCCAAGCGCCGCGACCAGCAGGTGGAGTGGACCTGGTCCATGGTCCGCGACCAGCTGCTGACCTCGCTGCTGGAGCACCCGGAGGTACGCCGCCTGACACCCGCGCTCGAACAGCAGGTACGGGACGGCACGCTGACGGCGACGCTGGCCGCCGACCGGCTCCTGGCGGCCTTCCGGGCTGCGGCGGACTGACGGCCCGGGACGCATGGGGCCCCTGGGACGGGCCCGCACGAACGGGTGAACGGGGGCCGCTGGGACCTCCGTTCACCGTCTGTGAGGCGTACCGTGGTGGCGACGGAGGGAGTTCTCCGTGTCGCGGAGCGTGGAAGAGCACACAGGGATCCGGATCGCCGACCACCGGAAACTGCGCCACATGACGCAGCGTGCGTTAGCCGAGCGCGCGTACGTCTCGTACAGCTCCATCACCAAGGTGGAGACCGGTGACTCCCCGGCCAGCCCCGCGCTCGTGGCGGCGGTCGCCCGGGTGCTGAAGGTGGACCCGGCGGTGCTGTACGGCCAGCCCTACACCGACCAGATGCGCCAGGACCAGATCGACGGCATGATCAGGCCCCTCGCCGAGGCCGTCGACCTGTACGAGTTGCCACCGGACGAGCAGGTCCGCCCGCGTCCGCTGCCGGACCTCTGGGCCGATGCGGACGCCCTAGTGCGGCTTGCCCGAAACGCCGACCTTCGCGGCGTCGGCTCACGGGTGCCGGGGTTGCTGGGAGAGTTGAACATCGCCATGGGGTCCGCTCCTGAAGGGCCGGATCGACGCCGCACGGCACGCGCGCTCGCCTTCGCCCACGATGAGGCCCACTGGTTCGCCCGCCGCCTCGGACACACGGAACTGGCAGCCATCGCCTTGGAGCGCATGGCCAGGGCCGCCGAGCAGACGCAGGACCCGATGATGCTCGCCCTCCGGCTGTTCAACCGGAGTCTGACGCACGTGAGCAGGGACAACCCCGGGATCGCCATGAAACTGGTGGCCAGCGCGCAGGGGTTGGTGCGGCAGAGCGACGATCCCGGTTCCACGGCGGCACTCGCCGTCGCCGGAAAGCTTCACCTGCGCGCCGCACACATCTCCGCGCGGGCGAAAAACACGGACGACGCGACCGGGTACCTGAACCTCGCGCAGGAGAACGCGGACCGGTTGGGACGGGAAAGGGACCCGGCCACCATCTACTGGCTCTCGTTCGGTCCGGCCGATGTCGCCCAGTACCGGCTGGAGACCAACGTGGAGCTGCGGCACATGTCCGCCGCGCTCCTGGCAGCGAAAGACGTCCGTTTCCCGGCCGGCCACTCCAGCGAGCGCGTGGCCAGGTACTGGATGGACAGCTCACGCGCCTACACGGACCTTGGGCAGAACGACGCGGCGTTGAAGGCGATGATGAAGGCACGCGGGTCGGCTCCGCAGTACGTCCGGTATCACCCGGCGGCGCGCGAGGTGGTCGGAGCGCTGGTGCGCCGGTCGAAGCGGCTGCCGGAGAGCCTCAGCTCGCTCGCCAGGTGGGTCGGCATGTAGCAACCCGCCCGCAGGGGCATCGCGGCAGGTCAGTAGAGTGCGGGGGCCGTCCAAGACCGTACGACATCCGCCGAGGTGCCCGCCCGTGAGCCCCGCCTGTCCCGCCGACCCCCCGGTGACCGTCGTCGGGATCGGCGCCGACGGCTGGGAGGGCCTGGCCCCGGCCGCCCGGGCGGCCCTGCGCGCTGCCGAGGCCGTCGTCGGCGGCCCGCGCCAGCTCGCCCTGCTGCCGGCCGACTGCCCGGCCGAGCGCGTGCCGTGGCCCTCGCCGCTGCTGCCCGCCGTGCCCGGGCTGCTCGCCGCCCACGCCGGGCGCCGCCTGTGCGTGCTGGCCAGCGGCGACCCGATGTTCTTCGGCATCGGCCGGGCGCTGGCCGAGGCCGCCGGGCCCGCGGCGCTGCGCGTCCTGCCGCACCCGTCGTCGGTGTCGTACGCCTGCGCCCGGCTCGGCTGGCCGGTGGAGGACACCGACGTGGTCAGCCTGGTGGGGCGGCCGACCGCGTCCGTGGCGCGGTTCCTGCACGCCGGGCGGCGACTGCTGGTGCTCAGCGCGGGCGCGGACACCCCCGCGCAAGTTGCCGCGTTGCTGCGCGCGCGCGGCTACGGGCCCAGCCGGATGCGCGTACTGGAACAGCTCGGCGGCCCGCGCGAACGCCACCTGACCGGCCGGGCCGACGACTGGCCGCACCCGCCCGGCGACCCGCTCAACGTCGTCGCCGTCGAGTGCGTACCCGCACCGAACACGCCCCGCCTTCCCGCCGTGCCGGGCCTGCTGGACGCGGCGTACGAGCACGACGGGCAGCTCACCAAGCGGCACATACGGGCCGTCACGCTGGCGGCGCTGGGCCCCGCGCCCGGCGAGCTGCTGTGGGACGTCGGCGGCGGTTCCGGCTCGGTGGGCGTCGAGTGGCTGCGCGCCCACCGCGCCTGCCGGGCCGTGGCCGTGGAGCGCGACCCCGTACGGGCCGCGCGCATCGCCCGCAACGCCGACGCCCTCGGCGTGCCGCACCTGCGCGTGGTCACCGGCGCGGCGCCCGAAGCGCTGGCCGGACTGCCCGTACCCGACGCGGTGTTCGTCGGCGGCGGCGTGACCGCGCCCGGCGTGCTGCCCGCCTGCTGGACGGCCCTGCCTCCGGGCGGGCGGCTGGTGGTCAACGGCGTGACCCTCCAGGCGGAGGCGCTGCTGGCCGAGTGGTACGGGCGGCACGGCGGCGAACTGGTCCGTCTCGCCGTCGCGCACGCCGTGCCCGTAGGCCGGTTCGCGGGCTGGCGGCAGGCCATGCCCGTCACCCAGTGGACCGCAGTGAAGCCCGCCCCGGAGCCGTCCGGGGCCCAGCCGACCGACGCGTCGGACGCGTGAAGGAGCCGCCATGACCGTGTACTTCATCGGCGCGGGCCCCGGGGCCGCCGATCTGATCACCCTGCGCGGCGCGCGGCTGCTGGCGCGCTGCCCGGTGTGCCTGTACGCGGGCAGCCTGGTGCCGCGCGACCTGCTCGCCGAATGCCCGCCCGGCGCCCGCCTGGTCGACACCGCCGACCTGGACCTGGACGGGATCACCGCCGAGCTGGTGGCCGCGCACGAGGCGGGCCTGGACGTGGCCCGGCTGCACTCCGGCGACCCGTCGGTCTTCAGCGCCGTGGCCGAGCAGATGCGCCGCCTGGACCGGGCCGGGGTGCCCTGCGAGGTGGTGCCCGGGGTGCCCGCCTTCGCGGCGGCCGCCGCCGCGCTGAAACGCGAGCTGACCGTGCCGACCGTGGGCCAGACCGTGATCCTCACCCGGGTCGCGCAGCGGGCCACGCCCATGCCCGAGGGCGAGGACCTGGCCACCCTGGGCCGCTCCGGCGCGCTGCTGGTGCTGCACCTGGCGGCCCGGTACGCCGACCGCGTGGTGGCCGAGCTGCTGCCGCACTACGGCGCCGACTGCCCGGCGGCCGTGGTCGCGATGGCCAGCCGCCCGGACGAGCTGGTGCTGCGCGGCACGCTGGGCGACATCGCCGGGCAGGTGCGGGCGGCCGGTGTCGTACGTACCGCGGTCATCCTGGTCGGCCGCACGCTGGGCGCCGAGCAGTTCCGCGACAGCCACCTGTACTCGCCGGACCGGGAGCGGCACCCCGCGCCGTGCGGGGACGCTCCCGGCCCGGCGGCGCCCTGACCGGGCGCCGCCGTCGCGACGTGCTACGCCGCCCGGGGGGAAGTCAGCCGCGGAGGGCCGAGAGGACCACGGCCGGCAGGCGGGCCGGGTTCGGCCGGGCGGTGTACCGGGCGGCGAGTCTGGAGGTGTGCTGGGCGGTCCGGTTGTTCACGAACCACGCCGGCTTCGGCGACAGCGACCACTCGCCGCGCAGCAGCGAGCGGGGCGCGGGCCGGAAGGGGCCGCGGACGACGGTGCGCTCGACGTCGTCCAGCAGCAGCGCGTTGTGCGAGGTGCCGATGCCGCTGCCCGCGTCGTGCAGCTCGTGGCCGGGGAAGGCGCCCCAGTTGGCGCGGGGCGTCAGGTAGCCCACGGACGTCCACGCGTTGACCGCGACCGTGCCGTAGCGCAGGTCGACCAGCGCCGCGTCGAAGGCCGGGCCGAGTTCGGCGATGGTCGCCGGGTGGATGATCAGGTTCACGCCGAGGGTGCCCGCCAGGCGCTCGTTGCAGAACGCGACGGCGGCGTCGAGGTAGTCGCGCGCGGTCGCGCCGGGCAGCCGGGTGACGCCCTGCACGGGCGCGAAGCACTCGGTGGAGAACAGGTACTCGCCGGCGTCGTCCGGGTTGAGGCCCGTGGCCAGCACCCGGGGCACCTCGCCGCCCAGCCGCTCGGCGCCGGGGTGCGCGGCCAGCGCCGCCCGCACCCGCTCGGCCGCGCCCGGGTAGTAGGCGGGCCGCTCCGGCGCGGTCCGCAGCGCGGCGCGCAGCTCGTCGGTGAACGCGTCGGCGTGCCGCCACGCGCCGGGCAGCACGACGATCTGCGAGGCCGTGCAGTTGAACCCGCTGTTGTGCAGCTTCTGGCTGGCCGCGTGGGCGGCCTGGAAGCGCAGGTCCGCCCGGGTCCACGGGCCCGGCACCACGACCGTGGCGCCCACGCCGCCCAGCTCGCTGGTGATGGGCTTGGCCAGCAGCGGGGTGCGGGCGGCCCGGCGGCGCGCGCCCTCCTCGCCGGGGCCGAACACGATCGCGTCGTGCGCGGCGTTGCTGCCGGTGATGTGGATGGACGTGACGTCGTCGTGGCCGGTGAGGAACGCGCCGACCTCCGCGCCGCCGGAGACGATGTGCAGGAAGCCGCGGTCGGCCAGCGGCGCGAAGATGTCCTCCAGCACCGGCTGGAGGTAGTCGTTGACCGGGTTGAGCTTGCACAGCACGACCGCGTTGCCCGCGACCATCTTGTACAGCACGTCCAGCGGCGCGGTGGCGTTGATGTTGCCCGCGCCGAGCACCAGGCACACGCCGTCGTGGACCACGCCGTCCCGCAGCCCGCGGCCGAGGCGTTCGCGGGCCTGGCTCTCGGTCACCCCGGGCCGCAGCCACACCTCCGCGCCGAAGCCGCTCTGGAACAGGCGGTCGACGGGCTCGTACGGCAGCACCCGCAAGCTGAGCCGCCCGTCCGGCCTGGTGCGCACCCGCACCCGGTCCAGCGGGCTGCCGCCGTCGGCGAGCCGGCCCACGGTCCCGGCCAGCGCGTCGAGGTAGGTCAGCAGCGCGAACGGCCCGGTCAGCCACTCCTCGCCGGCCAGGGCCGAGTCGGGCGCGATGCCCTTGCCCCGGCAGGACAGCTCCACCCAGCGCTCGGCGTTCGGAGCCACCCGCTCGCGCACCCGCAGCAGCAGGTCCCGCTTCTGCGCCAGCGGCATCCCGGCCCACTCCCGGGCGTGCCCGCGCAAGTGCCCGAGCCGCCGGGTGAGCTGGTCGGTGACCGCGGCCGTCATCGCGTACTCCTCCTCGCCCTCCCGCGTCGTCGCGCCGGGAGCCGTGGACCCGGGCCGGATCCGGGAGCCAACATACGGCCGGAAACCACCGCCCGTCACGGGTTCGTACGACCGGCGTGAATCCCCTCCGGCCGGGTGACAACGGGCAGGCCTGGCATGCTCAGGACGCTGACAAACGCGGTACGGAACGGGAGCCGGGCCGCGCGGGAGCCGGGCCGCGCGGGCGGCGGCTACCGCGGCCGCGCGCCGGGGCCCTCGGGCCCGGTCCGCCCCACGACCGTGCCCGCCCGGTCCACGCACAGCACGTCCACCGCCACCGGCGCGCCGCGCAGCACCTCCAGCGCGGTGGCGCGCGCCTGACGGGCCACCAGGTCGCCGAGCGGCACTCCCTGGCCGGCGCACAGCCGCAGCGCCTCAAGACCGGTGTTGGCCGCGGCCACCGCGGCGGCCAGCTCCTCCTCCGCGCCGCCCGCGCGGGCCAGCTCGGCCAGGTGGCCGAGGTCCACCTGGGAGCGGGAGGAGTGCAGGTCCAGATGGCCCGCGGCGAGCTTGGACAGCTTCGCGAAGCCACCGGCGACGGTCAGCCGCGGCACCGGGTGGCGGCGCAGGTACTTCAGCACGGCCCCGGCGAAGTCGCCCATGTCCAGCAGCGCGTCCTGCGGCAGCCCGTAGACGGCCACCACGGTCTTCTCCGACGTCGAGCCGGTGCAGCCCGCCACGTGCGCGCGGCCGGCCGCGCGCGCCACGTCCACGCCGCGCCGGATGCTGTCGATCCACGCCGAGCAGGAGTACGGCACCACGATGCCCGTCGTGCCCAGGATGGACAGGCCGCCGAGGATGCCGAGCCGGGGGTTCCAGGTGCGGCGGGCGATCTCCTCGCCGCCGTCGACCGACACCTCGATCTCCACGTCGCAGGACCGGCCGTGCGCCGCGGCCACCGCGGCGGCGTGGTCGCGCATCAGCTGCCGGGGCACGGGGTTGATGGCCGGTTCGCCCACGGCCAGCGGCAGGCCGGGCCGGGTGACCGTGCCCACGCCCGGGCCCGCCCGGAACACCACGCCGCTGCCCGGCGGCAGCGCGCGCACCGTGGCGCGGACCACCGCGCCGTGCGTGACGTCCGGGTCGTCACCGGCGTCCTTGACCACCGCGGCCATCGCCCGCCGGCCGTCCGGGTCGCGCCGCTCGTCGGCCAGGGCGAACTCGGGCCGCTGGCCGCGGGGCAGCGTGATCGTCACCGGGTCGGGGAACTCCCCGGTGAGCAGCGCGGTGTATGCGGCGGTGGCGGCGGCGGTCGCGCAGGCGCCGGTGGTCCAGCCGTGCCGCAGCCCGCTGCGCGCCAGCTGGGCGTCCCGGCCTCCGGTCGGCTGCGGCTCAGCCACGGCCGCCTCCTCGGGCCGCCGGGCCCCGCCGGGCGCGGCGCCTGGCGCGGCGGGCACCGGGCGGCGCTGCGAGCACGGTCCGGCCGGACCACTGCGCGGTGCTCGCCGTACCGGGGTGCCTGCTCTGGCAGCCGTTCGTGACAGGGTGACCGCTGCCGGTCCGGTGCCGTGCGCGGCCCGTGCCGGGCGCGGCCGCACCGTGCCGTGCCGCAGCGCCCGGCCGGAGTGCGGCTCCGTTTCCAGCCGCCGTCGGATGGCGCTCCCCCTGCGGGCCTCTCGTGCCCGGCGGCCTTCGCCGGCCGTCGCCGGACGGCGCCAGCTCGCGCCCGCCGTCGCGGGGCCCGTCGTCCGCGCGCCCGGCGCCGCGTATCGGACTCGCCCCGGGCGCGGTGCGTGCCCAGGGACGGGCGCCGGGCCCGGCCGGGCCGCCACCCGGGCGCGGGGCCGCCGTACCGGGGTGCCTGCCCCCGCGGCCGCTCGTGGCAGGGTGGCCCCTGCCGGGCCCGCGCCGGGCGCGGCCCCCGCCGTACGCGGCCGAGCCGTCCGTCGCGTCCCGCCGGCCCCGCCGTACGCACCACGAAAGGCCCCCGATGCCCGACCTACCGGCACCGCAGCCCGCCGAGCCCACCGCGCCACCGGACGGGCCCGGGCCGGACACCGCGCGGCACGTGCTGATCCTCGGCGGCACCACCGAGGGGCGGCTGCTGGCCGCGCGGCTCGCCGCCGAGCCCGGCCTGCGCGTCACCAGTTCGCTCGCGGGCCGCGTCGCCGCGCCCCGGCTGCCGGCCGGGCGGGTGCGCGTCGGCGGGTTCGGCGGTGCGGACGGCCTGGCCCGCTGGCTGCGCGAGCACCGCGTTGACGCGCTCATCGATGCCACCCACCCCTTCGCCGGCACGATCAGTGTGCACGCGGCCCGCGCGGCCGCCGCCGTCCATGTTCCCCTGCTCGCCCTGCGCCGGCCCGGCTGGGTAGCGGGCGACGGCGACCGCTGGCACCCGGCCGGGTCGCTGGCCGAGGCCGCGGCGCTGCTGCCCGCCCTGGGGGAGCGGGTGTTCCTCACCACGGGCCGCACCGGCCTGGCCACGTTCGCGCACCTGACCGCCCAGTGGTTCCTCGTACGCTGCGTCGACCCGCCCGAGCCGCCGCACCCGCCGCGCATGGAGGTGCTGCTCGACCGCGGCCCGTTCACGCTCGACGGGGAGGCGGAGCTGCTGCGCCGCCACCGCGTCGACGTGCTCGTCACCAAGGACAGCGGCGGGCAGGCCACCGCGGCCAAGCTCACCGCCGCGCGCGAGGCCGGGGTGCCCGTGGTGGTGGTCCGGCGGCCGCCGGCGCCCGAGGGCGTGCCGGTGGCCGCGGACCCGGCCGGGGCGGTGGCCTGGCTGGCGCGGCGGCTACGGCGGGAGTGACGCGGGCGCACGCTCAGCCCTCCGGGTAGTCGCGCGGCGTCCACACCACCTCGGTGCCGTCGCCGCGCCGTACCGTACGGGTCTGGGAGGAGCCGACCAGCACAATGGTGCGCATGTCGACCCGCACCGGGTCCAGGTCGGCCAGCCGGACGACCCGCACGCTCTCCTCCGGTCCGCCGACGTCCCGGCCGAGCACCACGGGCGTGTCCGGCGAGCGGTGCTCCAGCAGCAGCTCGCGGGCCTTGCCCACCTGCCAGGTCCGGCTGCGCGAGCCGGGGTTGTACAGCGCGAGCACCAGGTCGGCCGCTGCCGCCGCGCGCAGCCGCTCCGCGATGACCTCCCAGGGCTTGAGCCGGTCCGACAGGGACACCACCGCGTAGTCGTGGCCGAGCGGCGCGCCCGCGCGGGCGGCGGCCGCCTGAGCCGCCGTCACGCCCGGCAGCACCCGCACCGGCACGTCCCGGTACGGCTCCTGGGCCGCCGCCGCCAGCACGGCGGTCGCCATGGCGAACACCCCCGGGTCGCCCGAGGAGACCACCGCCACCCGCCGCCCGCGCCGCGCCAGGTCCAGGGCGAACTCGGCGCGCTCGGCCTCCACCCGGTTGTCCGAGGGGTGCCGCCGCTGCCCGGCGCGCGCCGGCACCCGGTCCAGGTAGGTGACGTAGCCCACCAGGTCCTCGGCGGCGGCCAGCGCGCCGCGCGCCTCCGGGGTCAGCCACCCGGGCCCGGCCGGGCCCAGGCCCACCACGACGACCTCGCCGCCCGGCGCGGCCTCCGGCTCCTCACCGGCCTGGGGCCGGGAGGCGCCGTCCGGCAGCCCCACCCGGCTGGGCAGCACGGCCAGCGAGAAGTACGGCACCGACTCCGGGTCGACGTCCGCCAGCGGCGCGGTGCGCTCGCCGTCCATCGTGGCCCGCTCCACGTACCACGCCTCCGCCAGCCGCCCGGAGCGCTCCAGCGCCCCGCGCACGGCGGGGAAGGTGCGGCCCAGCTTCAGCACGGCCGCCGCGTCCGTCCCGGCCAGCCGCGCCGCCAGCTCCTCCTCCGGCAGCGTGCCCGGCAGGACGGTCAGCACCTCCTCGCCCTCCACCAGCGGCCTGCCCAGGCGGGCGGCGGCGGCGCTGACGGAGGTGACGCCGGGGACCACCTCGGTGGGGTAGCGGTCGGCCAGCCGCTTGTGCATGTGCATGTACGAGCCGTAGAACAGCGGGTCGCCCTCGGCCAGCACCGCGACCGTGCGCCCGGCGTCCAGGTGCGCCGCGAGCCGGGCCGCCGCCTCCGCGTAGAACTCCTCGATCGCCCCCTGGTAGCCGCCCGGGTGGTCGGTGCGCTCGGTGGTGACCGGGTAGACCAGCGGCTCCTCGATGTGGTCGGGCCGCAGGTGGCGCGCGGCGATGGCGCGCGCGATGCTGCGGCCGTGCCGCGCGCTGTGGTAGGCGACCACGTCGGCGCCGGTGATGACCTCCACGGCCCGCACGGTCATCAGGCCGGGGTCGCCCGGGCCGAGGCCCACGCCGTAGAGCCGTCCCGTGCCCCGCTGCTGCTGCTCGCTCACTCGTCCTCGCTCGCCATCGCGTTGACCGCGGCCGCGGCCATGGCGCTGCCGCCGCGCCGGCCGCGCACCACCAGGTGGTCGGGGGCCCCGGGCAGGCTCGCCAGGGCGTCCTTGGACTCGGCCGCGCCGATGAAGCCGACCGGTACGCCGATGACGGCGGCCGGGCGCGGCGCCCCCTCCTCGATCATCTCCAGCAGCCGGAACAGCGCCGTGGGCGCGTTGCCGACGGCCACGACCGCGCCGTCCAGCCGGTCGCGCCACAGCTCCAGCGCGGCGGCGCTGCGCGTGGTGCCCAGCTCGCGCGCGAGGCCGGGCACGGACGGGTCCGACAGGGTGCACACCACCTCGTTGTCCGCGGGCAGCCGCCGGCGCGTGACGCCGCTGGCGACCATGTGCGCGTCGCACAGCACGGGCGCCCCGGCGCGCAGCGCGGCCCGCGCGCGGGAGACCACCTGCGGGGTGTACGCCAGGTCCCGGACGAGGTCGGTCATGCCGCAGGCGTGGATCATCCGTACCGCGACGCGGCTCACGTCGGCGGGCAGCCCGCCGAGGTCGGCCTCGGCGCGGATGGTGGCAAAGGAGGCGCGGTAGATGGCCGCCCCGTCCTTCTCGTAGTCGAACACTGTGCCCTCGATCATGTCGGTGTACGGGCCGCCGCCACCGCGCCGGCCAGTTCCTGTGCTGTCACGTCCCGTGCCGCCGTCCCGGCGCCGTCCCGCGCCGCCGGCCGCGAGCCGTCCGTTACGGCCACCCGGTAGCCGTCGCCGGTGGCCAGCACGTCGACCCAGCGGCCCCCGGGGTGGCCGCAGCGCCGTTCGCAGCCGGAGAAGTACACCGGCAGCCGCTCGTCGCCGCCCCGCGCGGGCGCCGGCCGCGGGCCGGTCTCCCGCGCGTGCGCCGCCAGGGCGCGGGCCGCGTCGGCGCGTACGTCGGCGCGGGACTTG